>JALXFQ010000061.1 GCA_027067235.1 Gammaproteobacteria bacterium | reverse complement strand
TTTTGCGGTCGAAACCCGCCTTCACCGGATAACCGTCCAGGCCGCCCGGCTCCAGTCCCTGCATCTTGCGAATGAATGGCCGGGCGAACAGCACAAAAGTGACAAAGCTGGATACCGGATTGCCGGGAAGGCCGATCAGCGGCGTGCCACCGATGTCGCCAAAAGCCAGCGGTTTGCCGGGTTTGACCGCTATTTTCCACAATTTCATTTCACCCAGTTTTTTTATCGCGAGCTTGACATAATCCTCCTCGCCCACCGACACGCCGCCGGTGCTGATAACCAGATCAGCGCTGTCTGCAGCTTTTTGCAGGGCTGCGACGGTGGCGTCAAAATCGTCGGGCACGATGCCGCTGTCGATCACCTTACAACCCATGGCCTGCAGCTGCCCGCTCAGTGTATAGCGGTTGGAATTGTAGATCTGGCCCGGCTGCAGCGGCGTTCCCGGCTCCACCAGTTCGTCGCCGGTCATGAACAGGGCCACGCGCACGCGGCGGTAAACCGTCAGTTCGGCTACGCCCACCGAGGCCGCCAGACCCATTTCCTGCGCGCGCACATGCCTGCCGGCGCTCATGATGGTGTCGCCTTCGCCGATGTCTTCCCCGGCGCGGCGAATATTCTGGCCGGGCTCGGGATTCTTCAGTATCGTGACCTCGTCGCCCTCGGCGGAGGTGTTTTCCTGCATGACCACGGCATCGGCCCCCGGCGGTACCGGCGCGCCGGTAAAGATACGCGCTGCGCTGCCTTTTTTGAGCGGCTCTCCCGTGACCCCGGCGGGTATGCGCTGGCTCACCGGCAAGGTGGTATGGCCAGCGGCCAGATCATCGGTATTGATGGCGTAGCCGTCCATGGCGCTGTTATCCAGCGGCGGTACATTGACGCGGGATACTACCGGTTGCGCCAGCACCCGGCCCAGTGCCTGCAATACCGGAATGCTCTCGGCATCACTGACCGGTGTGGCCCGGTCGGTCAGAAAGCGTAAAGCCTCGTCCACCGGCGTCAGGGAATGTTTTATTGTCATTCTTGCGTATCCAGATACTATTGACGCCCGATTTTATCTCATATCCGATCTGTATTCCCATGACAGAAATCATTAACCCGCTGATACAGATATCGCCATTCGCCGCGGCGTTCATGGTTGGCCTGCTCGGCGCGGGACATTGCGTTGGCATGTGTGGCGGTATTACCAGCGCCCTGGTGTTCAGTCTGCCGGCATCGGTCAGGGGCAACTGGCGGCGCACCCTGCCCTATCTGCTCAGCTATAACGCCGGCCGTATTCTCAGCTACAGCATTGCCGGCATGCTGGTGGCTGGCGTCGGCATGTTGGCGGGAAATCTGCTGCCGGTACAACAAACCCAGCAGGCATTGCTGGTGATTGCGGCTCTGTTCATGATCGCCATGGGACTGTATCTGGGCGGCTGGTGGAACGGTCTGCTGAAACTGGAAAAGGCCGGCGGCTGGTTATGGAACCGGATCAGGCCGGTGGCGCAAAAACTCATGCCGGTGGCCTCGCCTGCTCAGGCTTTTGTCATGGGTCTGGTCTGGGGCTGGTTGCCTTGCGGTCTGGTGTATAGCGTGTTGATATGGGCGCTGGCGGCGGGTTCTGTGCTAAAAGGCGGGTTGCTGTTGGCCAGTTTCGGCCTCGGCACCCTGCCGACTCTGCTGCTCACGGGCTCGGCCGCCGGATTCCTCGCCCGGCGTATTCAGTCGAAACGGGTGCGGCAGTTTAGCGGTTTTCTGATTCTGGCTTTTGGCGTGGCGCTGTTACTCGGCGCTTTGGGTGTTTTATGAAAAATATCGATGCTGTTTATCCGGTCAAGGTGTGGTCGCGCTGGCTGCGCATCAGTCACTGGCTGATGGCGGTTTCCGCGCTGGCGCTGATCGTCAGCGGCTGGGTGCTGGATTATCTGGAAACGCCGGATCCACTGATCCGGGATTATCACTACCTGTTCGGTCATCTGCTGCTGGCGTCATTGATATTGCGCGGCGTATTGCTGTTCGCGCGTATCGGCGACCACCTGCAGACCGAAAACTGGAAAGCGCTGCGCTGGGATCGCAGCAAGGCGCCGGCAATGCTGGACATGCTGAAATACTATATGTCCCTGGGCCGCATGCCGAAACCGGCCTACTATGCTCACTCACCCCTGTGGCTGCCGTTTTATCCCCTTGTGCTTGTGCTGCTGACGGTGAGCGCCTTGAGCGGTTATCTGTATGACGCGCCGCTGACCATTGCCGGCTTCGGCCTCTGGCGCATTCATGGCGGGCTGGCTTCGTTACTGGAAATAGTGCTGAGCCTGCACATGGCCAGCGCGGTGATCCAGGACATGAGCGCGCCCGGTGGCGACATTTCAGGGATGATCAGCGGTTACCGCCTGTTCAAGGTCGACAAGCAGGCGCAAGCCGCAGTGGATGACGATGTTCAGCTGGTCAGTTTTGATGCCGATGCCGGCAGGGACTACAGGCCCTGAAGCAATCCCCCCAGTGGTGACCCGGTCTGCAATTCCACGACAATGGTTTCTTCCAGCGGGATTTCATCACTGCTCAGATAGGGCAACAGCTGTTCGGCAAGTTGCTGAATGGTAAGCATGCCCTGGCGATCCGGGCCTTCCTCGGTGAGGCTGATGCGTTTGCCGAGATCGGATATGTATTTCTGAAACATGACCAGGCGCATTTCATGATCAAGAGCGCGAAAATCAGCTTTGAAATTCAGCTGCAACTCGCGTGCGCCGGTGGTGTCATTGTCGACGATACTGATGCTCAGTGGACCGTCAATCTCCATGCGCGACCTTTGTGTTCCTGCTCTGGCTCGACAACCAGGATTCAACCACCCTGCGAGCGACATAATGGGATTTGACAGTCCATTTTTCCTTGTTCACCGTTACGCTGGCGTAGGCGATTTTCCTGCCGTTCTTTTCAGCGTAGCCAATGAACCAGTCGGTTTTACCTTTCGGATCCGTGCCGGACAGAGTACCGGTCTTGCCGCCCACATCGAGACCTTTGTGTTTGCTCAGAAAGCGGCGGAATGATTTGCGCGCGGTGCCGGTTCTGACTGTCTGCCGCATCAGCTGGCGCATGGCGCGGGCGGTGCTCGCCGATATCGGCTGCCCCGCCGCTTCCGGCTCCGATTGATACAGCAACATGCCTTCCGGGGCCGTTCCTCTGGCGACGACAAACGGCTTCATCATGACGCCATCATTGACAATGGCCGCCGCCAGCATGGCGCCATGCAACGGGCTGAGGGTATTGGTACGGGTAAATCCCGAGGCTGCTTCAGCAATATTCCAGTCGTTTTCAGGGTCGATTCGGGTCCTGCCGGTGTCGAAGGATACGTCGCTGTGTATGTCCTGATTGAACCCGAACCTTTCGGCATAGCGATTCAGCGTGGCGCCGCCTATCCTGTAAATGCCGATGCGGGCAAACACCGGGTTCATGGATTTGGCGTAGGCTTCTCTCAGAGTCGGCCGACGCGTCCATTTATTGTTCTTGTGCTTCAGGATCTGACGCTTGTAGAGGGTTGTGCTTCGGCCGTTGAAGGGTACGATGGAATCCGGATTCAGTATATGCTGGTCCAGCGCTGCCGCAGCCGTCACGGTCTTGAACACCGACGCCGCGGGAAAACTGCCGCGCAAGGCCAGGTTTCCCAGGTCTTCTCCGCCCCGGATATAACTGGAAAGGGCGAGAACGCGCCCGGTTTCCGCATCCATGGCGGCAAAGGCGCCAAAATCCGGCTTGTAACGGGCGAACAGGCTGTCTGCCGTTGTCTGGATGACCGGGTCGAAACTGTAATCCAGTTGCACCTGCTTCTGTTTGCCGAAAACCTCCAGCACGGCGGCAGACGGGTATTTTTCGTGGCGCATGGCGCTGGCGATGGCTGCGGAAATCTTGTCGCGTGTCAGTGCCAGACCGTCGCCGCGCCAGTCCAGATTCCTGGATTCGCCGGGCGTCATAGCCAACGCCAGCACCAGAGACAGCACTGAAGACCACTTGATGGCGCCGGCGGTGAGGGACCGCTTCTGCGGGCGATACGCTTCCGCAACAGTCCTCATCGTGGGCGATCTGGTTGGCAAGCGCAGTTTCATTCCGGACATGTTAAACCGTGGGATGGTCCAGTCAAGTCTCCTGCCCCGCTGAACAGGGCCGAGCGACAGCCAACGGTACGCGCTCATAAAGCGAGCCTGACGTGTTACCGGCCGGCGCCGGGCATAGTGTTTGCCGTTACGGCGCAACCCGGCGTTCGGTCTGGCGGATCTGTTTTTTTTTCTCGATTCAAACACGATGACTACTCTGTCAACAGCGCGGACGGATCAAATTTTTCATGATCCGTTCAGCGGCCGCTTCATATGTTACTCTTTAGCCAGCAAGCAGGTTAATGTTGTTTCTATTAAACACCTTTTAACCTGTTAATTCAACAAGGATAATTATGCAGACAGGTATTGACAAAATCCTGCTCGACGTGTCTCTCCGGCAATCCCTGGCGGGACGGCGAACGGCATTGCTGGCGCACCCGGCCTCGCTGACCTCGGATTTTCGCCATGGCCTGGATGCGCTGTTCGATGCGGGTTTGAACATGACGGCGGCATTCGGCCCCCAGCACGGCATGCGCGGCGACAAGCAGGATAATATGGTCGAGACGGCCGATGACCGCGATCCGCGACACCATATCCCGGTTTTCAGCCTGTACGGCGAAGTGCGTCGCCCCACTGCGGCCATGCTCGATACTTTCGATGTGCTACTGGTGGATATACAGGATGTGGGTTGCCGCATTTATACCTTCCTCACGACTTTGTGTTATCTGCTGGAGGACTGCGCTCGCGCCGGCAAGGCGCTGTGGCTGCTGGACAGACCGAATCCGGCCGGACGCGAAATCGAGGGCGGCCGGCTGCTGGACGGATTTGAAAGCTTTGTCGGCATCGGCGACCTGCCCATGCGTCACGGTTTCACCCTGGGCGAAGCGGCTCTGTGGTATGTCGCAAAACAGCATCTCGAGCTGGAGTTTCGGGTGGTTGCCTGCGAAGGCTATGATCCCACCACCGCGCCCGGTTTCGGCTGGCCATGGGGCGAGCGGCCGTGGGTCAATCCCAGCCCCAATATCGCCAGTCTGAATGCCGCGCGTTGCTACCCCGGCACGGTATTGCTGGAGGGCACCACTTTGTCGGAAGGCCGCGGAACCACCCGGCCGCTGGAAATGATTGGCGCGCCGGATCTCGACATCACCGCCATTGTGGACTTAATGAAGCGGCTCGCGCCTGACTGGATGCAGGGCTGTCTGATCCGACCCTGCTGGTTTCAGCCAGTGTTTCACAAGCACGAAAACCAACTGTGCGGCGGTTTCCAGATTCACACCGACTGGCCCGGTTACGATCCCGGCCGTTTCAAACCCTACCGGCTGATAGCGCTGTTGCTGAAGGCACTGCGCAAACTACAGCCCGATTACCCCATCTGGCGCGACTTTCCCTACGAATACACCAGCGGGCGCCTGCCCATCGATACCATAGACGGCAGCGAGCGTCTGCGGCTATGGGTGGATGATGCGGCAGCGGAACCGGCTGATCTGGACCAGCAACTGAGGCAGGACGAGGACGAATGGCAACAGGAATCAGCCGAATTTCTGCTTTATCCCGACTGATCGACAGCCACTCAGCGCCTGCTATTGGTGCCATTTTGTGAGGCGCAGGCAGGATTCGGGAAGCTCAGCTTCGGTCGGCAAAAACCAGCAGTTCCCGCAAAACCGCGGTGGCGAATTCACCCCGGTTAAGGTTGAATGAAAGCTCCAGAGTGGCGGCGCTTTGATCCAGCTTCCACTGCAGTTGCCGCGGGAACAGCCTCAAGGCGCGCCTCTCGTGCTTCAGCCCCGCGGCAATCAGGCCATCACACAGGTCTTGCTCCTGTTCGAGTACACTCTGTTCCAGCGCGGCCGCCTCTCCGCCTAGCGGAGATTCACCCTTGCCGTATAGAGCGCCGGTGGGATGGACTTCGGCGGCAAGCAGGCGTTGTTTTTCCTGTTGTGGCGATTGCGGCACAAAGAAGCTTCCCTTGCCGTCATGTTGCAGTACATCGCCATCCATATACTGATCCCAGCAGGATTGCGCCACGCGCTGCGCCACAATGCGATTAAACAGCCAGGAACGCGCGGCAGACAGGTACAGCCCGCGCTGCCGGCGTTTGACAGGCCCGTTGTTTCCGGCAAACATTTGCCGGGCTTTTTCCAGATTGTCCCAACCAAAGCGCTGCTCGCCAAAATAATTGGGCGCGCCGCGCTGTTTCATGAATTCCAGTCTCGCGGTCAAATCCTGCAAGTCGCCGCCCAGTTGCCGGATCACGAGTCGAAAATGATTGCCCCGGTGTGCGCCGCGTCGCAGTTTTCTGCCATGACGGCGGACATCCAGAATGGTGGCGCCGGGGATGTCCAGGGCCTGCCAGGGCGGTTCGTTTTCCTCGCGCAGTAACAACGAAAGGACCTGTTCGGTAACGGCGTGCCGGTCTTTCATCCCGCAAAAACCGATATCCCGTTCCTTCACGCCTGTGCGTTGGGACAGGGCCCGGATCAGCTGGAATGTGGTCAGGCCTTTTTTGCGTACATGCAACAACACATGCTCACCGCTGCCGTCGGCGGCAAATCCCAGACGCTCCCGCACCTGGAAATCTTCCGGGTTTTGGCGAATGACGCCCCTGGCCTGCGGTTCTCCGTATGCATATGGAAAATAACGCATGGTCACGGGTAAGCGGCAGCGCTCAAGCAAAACTTTAGATTGATGGCGCGGTCTGCCCAGTGAGACAATACGCAGCCTTTATTCGATTCGACCCTATGAAAGCACTTTACGATTTTCTTCCCCTGCTGCTGTTTTTTACGGCGTTCAAATTATATGGCATCTATGTCGCCACCAGCGTCGCCATTGCGGCATCGTTTATACAGGTAGGCTGGGCATGGTTAAAGCATCGCAAGCTGGAAACCATGCCGCTGGTCACGCTGGGCGTACTGACCGTATTTGGCGGACTGACCCTGGCCCTGCATGACGATACCTTCATCAAATGGAAGCCCACCATTGTCAACTGGGCGTTTTCCGCCATTCTGTTTGGCGGTCTGTTCATTGGTGAAAAAACCATCATGGAAAAGCTCATGGGCAAGCAGATGCGCCTGCCCGACCATATCTGGAAAAAAGTCGATATTGCCTGGGCGCTGTTTTTCCTGATTCTTGGCGCTCTGAATGTTTATGTGGCATTTTATTACCAGCTCGACCGACCGGCGGAAGTACGCCAGGAAACCTGGGTCAATTTCAAGGTGTTCGGTATTCTTGGACTGACGCTGGTATTTGCCATTGTGCAGGCGGTTTTTCTGTCCCGCCACATGGAAATCGACGAGGAAAACTCCTGATGTGGTACGCCATCATCGCCAGTGACAAAGATGATTCACTGGCTGCACGCATGGAAGCGCGGCCGGCGCATCTGGAGCGTTTGCAGTCGTTGCGCGATCAGGGTCGTTTGCTGACAGCAGGCCCCCTGCCCCGAGCGGATACGGAAGAACCCGGGTCGGCCGGTTATCGGGGCAGCGTCATCATCGCCGAATTCGCCTCGCTGCGCGAAGCCCGCCGCTGGGCCGATACCGACCCCTACCTCAAGGCGGGAGTTTACGAACAAATCGACATATCACCCTACAAACAGGTCTATTGATGAGCACAGTGGAAAGGATCGAACAGCGGCTGACTGCGGCGCTACAACCGGAATCGTTGCATATCGAGGACGAAAGCAGCCAGCACGCCGGCCACGCAGGCGCGGCGTCTGGCGGCGGTCATTATCACGTCATGCTGGTTTCGCCCAGATTCAGCGGGCAAAATACCGTCGCCCGTCATCGCATGGTATATGATGCGCTGGGCGACATGATGCAGAAAGATATCCATGCGCTGGCGCTAAAACTCTATGCGCCGGAAGAAATTTAGAACCTCGAGGGAGAAACCATGAAAAAACAGCGATTATTAAACGCCATTGTTGTGGCTACGGCGCTCAGCCTGGCCGGCTGCAACCCGCAGCAAGGCAGTTCGACAGGCGGCGATACTGCGGCGCCTGCCGACAACAGCAAGGTGCTGGCTTCGGTCAACGGCGAAAAGATTACCGAAAAAATGTTCCGGCATGTGGTAAAAACTCTGGGTGTCGATATCAAGGAAACGCCGGACATGAAAAACACCATCGTCAACGAAATGATCAAACGCAGGCTGCTGGCTGACTACGCCAAAGATCAGGGCATGGACAAAACAGACGATTTTCGCATGACCATGGCCATGGCGCGTGAA
>JALXFQ010000060.1:2536-2872 GCA_027067235.1 Gammaproteobacteria bacterium | reverse complement strand
TTCTTGTAGCGCGATATTGCCAGATATTCATAGCTGGTGGCGAGAAATGCTTTGGCGTAGCACCAGGAAAACCAGCCGCGGCAGTTGGTGATGTGGTCGTCAGCCGCATGTGGGTGGACTTCAAAACCCGCTTTGCGAAACGTTTCTGCAGCGCGATACAGATGGCGCTTGTTGGTCACCAGCAGGATGCGCCGAACCGGCGGCGTGCGGCGCAGCAGGATTCTGGCGGCCGCGACGGATTCTTCGTGGGTGGTGTAGCCGGGGACGGTGACGATGGCTTCGGCCGGTATGCCGTGGGCCACCGCATAGCTTTTCATCTGCACGGCGGTTTCGTCG
>JALXFQ010000060.1:0-2526 GCA_027067235.1 Gammaproteobacteria bacterium | reverse complement strand
GGCCAGACCCTGCCGAAACAGCGCCAGCGCCGCGTTCAGCCGCTGTTGCGTCAGCGGGCGCAGGCTGCCGTCTTCATGGATGCCCGACCCCAGCGCGATGATGGCGTCGGCCTGGACGGTTTCACTGGCCGGTGTGTTTTGCCGCAAGGGAATGCTATAAAGCAGCGCTAACGGCCGGCTGGTGAGCAACAGAATCAGCGCCAGCAGCGCCCACATCAGCCACAGCGCCGAGCGCCGGTAGCCGAGCGATACCAGCGCAATCAACAACAATAACAGGGCTGCCGCCGTCAGCGGGTGAAACAGCGCCGTTTGCAGCCAGAATTTGACAGGATAGAGCAACTCGACCATGAAAATAATCAGCATCAATACCAACGGCATCCGCGCCGCCGCCCGCAAGGGCTTTTTCGACTGGATGAAAAAGGAACAACCGGACGTGGTCTGCATTCAGGAAACCAAGGCCCAGGAATGGCAACTGGACGACCCGGTATTTCACCCGAAAGGTTATCACGTCTATTTCCATGACGCGGAGAAAAAAGGCTACAGCGGCGTGGCCATCTACGCGCGCAAACAGCCCGACCGCGTGACCATCGGGCTGGGCGAGGGCTGGGAAGACATCGACGCCGAGGGGCGCTTCATCCGGGTGGAATACGGCGATTTGCGCATCGCCTCGCTGTACATGCATTCCGGCTCCAGCTCTGAGGAACGCCAGCAGAAAAAATTCGATTTCATGGAGCGCTTCAAGGCCAAATTGCTGGAATGGCGCAACGACGGCAACGAGCACATCATCTGCGGCGACTGGAATATCGCGCACAAGCAGATCGACCTGAAAAACTGGCGCTCCAACCAGAAGAACTCGGGTTTTTTACCGGAAGAACGCGCCTGGATGGACTGGCTGTTCGACGAGGCGGGCTGGGTGGATGTGTTCCGCACGCTGAACCAGGAAGAGCACCAGTACACCTGGTGGTCCAATCGCGGTCAGGCCTGGCTGAACAATACCGGCTGGCGCATCGACTACCACATCGCCACGCCGGGCATCGCCGCCAGGGCCGTGCGCGAGGCGATTTACAAGGATGAGCGTTTCTCCGATCATGCGCCGCTCACCATCGAGTATGACTATACGCTATGACTGTTAAAGCCAAGCGTGACTGGCGCGAAACCCTGCGTGCATTTGCCCATCCGCGCGTCATCACCATGCTGTTTTTCGGTTTCTCCGCCGGGGTGCCGTTGCTGCTGATTTTTTCCTCGCTGGGGCTGTGGCTGCGCGAGGCGGGCATCGACCGCGCGGCGGTGACCTTCTTCAGTTGGGCGGCGCTGGGCTATTCCTTCAAATTCGTCTGGGCGCCGCTGATCGACCGGCTGCCGGTGCCGGGCCTGACCCGTTTGCTGGGCCGTCGTCGCGCCTGGATGCTGGTGTCGCAACTGGCCATTGCCTTTGCGCTGGTGTGGATGGGCCTGAACGACCCGTCGCAGGGCGGCGATGCGCTGACGCTGATGGCGCTGGCGGCAGTGATGCTGGGCTTCTCCTCCGCCACGCAGGATATCGTCATCGACGCCTACCGCATCGAATCCGCGGAAGCCGACATGCAGGCGCTGATGTCGTCCACCTATATCGCCGGATACCGCATCGGCATGCTGGCGGCAGGGGCGGGCGCGCTGTTCATGGCCTCGTGGCTGGGGTCGGAGAAGGGGCATTACGACTACCACGCCTGGCGCGTAACCTATTTCGCCATGGCTGCGCTGATGGCGGTGGGCATCAGCACCACGCTCATCATCAGCGAGCCGGAATCCAACCGCGACAACGTGGCTGATTACAGCAACCGCGACTATGCCGGCTTCCTGCTCATGTTCCTGATTACCGTGGGCGGCTTCGTGGCGGCGTTCTGGTTGTCCGCTGGCTGGGTGGAGGGCCTGAAAGCCACGCTCGCCGAAGCGACATCCAACAAACAACTGGCCGGTTTTGTCGCCCAGGCCCTGCGTCTGGCCGTGGCCATCGGCGCAGGCGCAGTGGTGGCGCGTTTGCTGCTGCTCACCGGCTGGGTCAACCGCGCCATGGTCAGCGAAACCTGGATCTACCCCATCCGCGATTTCTTCCAGCGCTACGGCTCGCGCGTGGCGCTGTTGTTGCTGTTGCTGGTGGGAACCTACCGTATCTCCGACATCGTGCTGGGCGTAATTTCCAACGTATTCTTTCAGGATATGGGCTTCACCAAGCCGGAAATCGCCACCATCGTCAAAACCTTCGGCCTGTTCATGACCATCGCCGGGGGCTTCCTCGGCGGCGTGCTGTCGGTGCGCTACGGCGTCATGCGCATACTGTTCCTGGGCGCATTGCTCACCGTCGCCACCAATCTGCTGTTCATGCTGCTGGCCAGCGCCGGGCACAATATCCCGCTGCTGTATCTGGTCATCTCCGCCGACAACCTCTCGGCGGGCCTCGCCAGCGCCGCCTTCATCGCGTTTTTGTCCAGCCTCACCAATATCTCCTTCACCGCCGTGCAATACGCCATCTTCAGCTCGCTCATGAGC
>JALXFQ010000059.1 GCA_027067235.1 Gammaproteobacteria bacterium | reverse complement strand
GTCTGGGCGACATCGGCCACCAGATCCAGACGCATGCGGAAGCCGCCGGTTATTCCGTGGTGCGCGAATATTGCGGCCACGGCATCGGCCGCCAGTTTCATGAAGACCCGCAGATACTGCACTATGGCCAGCCGGGCACCGGTGTTGAATTGCGCGAAGGCATGACGTTCACCATCGAGCCTATGCTGAATGCCGGCAAAAAGGACATCAAGGTACTGCCTGACAAATGGACCGTGGTCACGCGTGACCGCAGCCTGTCTGCGCAATGGGAACACACGATTCTGGTGACTGCCGATGGACACGAAGTGCTGACGCGCCGCAGTGACGAAAGCTTCTAGCCCGCCATGAAATTTTTCGACGACATCCGGTTTTCCGAAAAACTGGCGCAGACCCGTACGCCTGTGGTGCTGTTCAGCGAGACCCTGAAAAGCATTCGCGAATGGCTGGCCGCGGCCTACGCCGACAATATGCCCAGCGCGCAACTGGTGAAAACCTACACCCGTCTGATGGACGAACTGATCCAACGCGCCTGGCGTTACCATTTTCCCGCATCCA
The DNA here is from genome assembly GCA_027067235.1 of Gammaproteobacteria bacterium. Classification (GTDB taxonomy): domain Bacteria; phylum Pseudomonadota; class Gammaproteobacteria; order QOAV01; family QOAV01; genus QOAV01. Next base: position 2,320 of record JALXFQ010000059.1, on the reverse strand, counting down.
GCGACCAGCTCACCATTGCCGCTGTCGGCGGCTACGGCCGCGAAGAGCTGCACTACGGCTCTGATATCGACCTGCTGATCCTGTTTGAACGCAAACTGGACGAAGCGACCCGTGAACAACTGGAAATTTTTATCCGGTTTCTGTGGGACATTCATCTGGAAGTGGGCCACAGCGTGCGTTCCGTGCGTGAATGCGTACGCGAAGCGCGCAAGGATCTGACGGTCATCACCAATCTCATGGAAGCGCGCTTTCTCGAAGGCTCGCCCATGCTGTTTGAAAACATGCTGGAACAGACCAGCCCGGCGAAGATCTGGCCGCCGGAGAAATTTTTCCAGGCCAAACTGGAAGAGCAGCAGGCGCGCCATCACCGTTACGACGACACACCCTACAAGCTGGAACCCAATATCAAGGAAAGCCCCGGCGGCCTGCGCGACCTGCACATGATACTGTGGCTGTCGAGGCGACTCACCGGCGCTGCCGACCTGAAGCAGCTGGTAAGCCAGAACATCCTGCGTCTGGAGGAATACCGCCAGCTGGTGCGCAGCCGGAATTTCCTGTGGAAAGTGCGCAACGGCCTGCATCTGCTGGTAGGCAGAAGCGAAGACCGTCTGCTGTTCGACTACCAGAGAACCCTGGCCAAACAGCTGCACTACCGGGACAGCGAGGAGCGGCTGGCAGTGGAACAGTTCATGCGTCGCTATTATCGCACGGTCAGACAGATTTCCCTGCTCAATGAACTGTTGATCCAGCATTTCCAGGAACAGTTCGACGAAGTCGGCAGACAACGCGTGGTGAATATCAACCCGCGGTTTCGCACCCGCGGAGGTTATCTGGAGACGGCCGATGCCGAAACTTTCAGCATACACCCGCCTGCTCTGCTGGAAATTTTCCTGGTCTGGCAACAACATCCGCGCATCAAGGGCATCCGCGCCGACACCCTTCGCGAGCTGCGGCGCAACCTGCATCGCATCAATCACCTGTTCCGGCGCGACCCGGTAAACCAGCACCTGTTTCTGGAAATATTGCGCCAGCCAGCCGGCCTGACCAATGTCTATCGCCAGATGAACCGCTATGGCGTGCTCGGCGCCTTCATCCCGGCCTATGACCGCATCAGCGGCCAGATGCAGCATGATCTGTTCCATATTTACACCGTGGACGAACACACCATGTTTGTGGTGCGCAACCTGCGCCGGCTCAATCTGGCCAGATACCGCCACGAGTTTCCGCTGGCTTCAGAGCTGATAGCAGAGGTGATCAAGCCCGAGCGGCTGTATCTGGCCGCCCTGTTTCATGATATCGGCAAGGGCCGCGGCGGCGATCATTCCGAAATCGGCGCGCAGGAGGCCCTGCATTTCTGCCAGTCGCTGAACATGAGCGATTACGACAGCAAATTCGTCGCCTGGCTGGTGCGCCACCACCTGCTCATGTCCACAGTGGCCCAGCGCCAGGACATATCCGACCCCGACGTGGTGCTGGAATTTGCCAAAACCGTGGGCGATCTGGAGCATCTCAAGCAACTCTATCTGCTCACCGTGGCCGATATCCGCGCCACCAACACCAGTGTCTGGAATGCCTGGAAAGGCAAGCTGCTGGCGCAGCTCTATTACGCCACCCATCGCGCCATACGCCGCGGCTTCACCACCCCGCAGAACCTCGATGACCGCCTCAATGCGCTGGCCGCGGAACTGCCCCAGGCGCTGGACCGCTACAACCTGCCGGCAGACTGCAAACAGCAATGCCTCGATCATCTGTGGAATCTGGTTGGCGGCGACTACCTGATGCGCTATGACGTGGACGATGTCGCCTGGCATATCAGCACCCTGTCGAACAGCCGTTGTCTGAACATGCCCCTGATCAGCGGTCGTCACCGCACCGATATCGAGGCCGCCGAATTTCTCGCCTTCATCGCGGACAGCCCGGAGATACTGCCGGTGCTGGCCAGCGGATTTGACGCCGCAGGATTGAACATTATTGACGCCCGGGTCAATCTGCTGCGCGCCAGAATGATGCTGATCACTTTTGTCACCATTCCCCAGGATGGCGAGGATGCATCCCTGCTGAACGAACAGAGACTGCAGGCCATGAGTCGGGAAATCCAGCAGGCCCTGATCGAGGAACGGCCCACCGCTCCGCATAAATCGCTGGTCTCGCGCGCCCATCGTCAGTTCGCCATTGCCACGCGTGTGGATATCGAGCCACATGCGGAGAAAAACGTCACCATCGTCGAGATCATTGCCCAGGACCGGCCCGGCCTGCTGTACCGGATTTTCCAGGCCTTCGCCACTTGCAAGGTGCGACTGGTCAACGCCAAGGTCGGCAC
>JALXFQ010000058.1 GCA_027067235.1 Gammaproteobacteria bacterium | reverse complement strand
GGTCAAAACGCAGCCGGCCTTCCATCTTGTCCAGGGTTTCGGTTTCACCGCGGTAGCCGCTGATCTGGGCCAGGCCAGTCATGCCCGGCTTGATGCGGTGACGGGTGAAATAGGAAGCGATCTTGCCGGAAAAGTATTCGTTGTGCTCGGTAGCATGCGGCCTGGGTCCCACCAGCGACATGCTGCCACCCAGTACGTTGAACAACTGGGGCAGTTCATCAATGCTGGTGCGCCGGATAAAACGCCCCACGCGGGTAACCCGTGGGTCATTGCGCCGGGCCTGTTCCACGCCATCGTCTGTATGCTGGTACATGCTGCGAAACTTCCAAATTTCGAACACCGAACCATCCCAGCCATGACGCTTCTGTTTGAACAGGACCGGGCCGGGGGATTCCAGCTTGATCGCCAGCGCGACCAGCAGAAACAGCGGGCTGAGCAGAACCAGGGCAATACTGGCCAGAACCCGGTCTTCAACGGCCTTGATCATGGCTGCCTGGCCCACCAGCGGTGATTCGGACAGGGCCACCAGCGGAACACCGGCGAACTCGCGTATGCTCGGATTGATCAGGGTCATGCTGAAAATATCGGGAGCCCAGTAGATGTCGATGTTCTTGTCCAGGGCGACCGACTGGATTTTCTCGACGCAGCCGGAAGAGGATACCGGCAGGGCGATATAGATGGCGCGGATGTGTTTTTCGTCGATGAGCTTGTCAATCTGCTCCGTTTTGACCTGCAGTGCCGGGACGCCGTCCAGTTGCCACTGTTGCAGCAGCTTGCGGTCATCGTCGATGACGCCGATGATTTTCTGGTCGAACCAGAAATTGTCGTTGATTTTTCCCGCCAGATATTTGCCCAGACTGCCGGCTCCGACCAGCAGGGCGGGAGCCCGGGCCAGTTCGCCACGATGCTCCACCCGCTTGCGATGGACCAGATTGATCAGGTAGCGGTTGCCCAGTTGCAGGAAATAGGCCGATACCACCCAGACGATCAGCGTTTCGCGCGAAAAATCATGCGTCGTCTTGGTGATGAATCCGTAGAAAATCAATATCAGTACAACCGTGAACCAGCTCCGGGAAAGCGCCGAAATGCCCAGGCTGCTGGCGGGATAGCGGTAGGCTGACATGCTGTTGTAGATCAGCGTCATGACAAACAGTGCGACCAGACTCAGTAGGTGATAGGGGGCGCGGATCTCGCCGTCTCTGAGATAGGCCCAGCCGTAGAGCAGGGCAACAACGCCGATCATATCCAGCAGCAACAGCAGCCAGACGCGGTGCGAGCCGCGATAGCGCGTCATGCGGTGTCCCCACAAGGAAGGATTTGTGGTGATTTCGGGCGGCAGTTTGGTCATGACAATAAATTAAAGCAAATACTTGTGAATCGAATAATATACTGTAATAAAATTACACAAACAGTGTCTGGCGCATAAAACAGCAACTTTTGCTGCGACCGGTTTACTGTTCTGCTGTTCTCAAAAAGTAGCATTTCTTCGGGTTTACACAAGCTGTGGCAGGCAAGTTACTGATTAAAGAGCGCTGGACAAGGGAGAACATGGCTGTTTTGCTGGCTGTTTAGAAAATATGCGCTATAAACTACGGCAGGAGACATTTATACTGGAATATCGTTCAACTGAAACAGGAAGCAGCCGGCCACTGCTGCCCCGCCGCTGTCCGGAATGAAGGCAGGCTATTCGGTGATGTTGCCAGCCTGGCGGAAGTTTGACTGTTGCGGCTGCGGCTGATGCGGCGGCGTTCACGTTGCCGCCGCTGGCCGGCATATGCAGAGAGTGGAGATAAGGACATGAAAGGAATGAAGCAGGGATTACTGGCATCTGTTATCAGCCTGACACTGGCGCCGGTGGCAGTCTGGGCGGCGGGAAGACTCTCGGACTACCCCGCGAGTGAGCCGGCAAGAACTGTCGCGCCGGGTTTCTATCCGACGATTTCTGTCGGCATCAGCAGCAGCACCAATGCGCGTCTGGCCAGCCGGGACAAACAGAGCGATACTGCTGTCTTCACCCGCCCCGGCGCCTATTACCGCAGGGATTTTGGCAAGCACAGTTTCGATATCGGTGCCGATGTGGAAATTGCCAATTACAATAATCTGTCCAGCGAAGACCTGCACAACTATGCCATCGTCAGTCGTCTGGGCCTGGATCTGACGCCACTGATTGATGTGAATGCCGGCGTCGGCTACGAGCGCAACACGGATGAGCGGGATCTGGTCGATCGCGCGACTCTCGCCACCGGCGAACCCAGTGATCTGCGTCGCTGGCGTCACAAGGTGGCTTCCGCCGAACTGAAGTTTGGCCGGCGGGAAAATCGCATGCAAGTGGTGGTCGCGGGCTCGGCGGGTGAATACCGCTATCTGAACGATGCCGACAGGGTGCGCGAACGTGATCAGGATGGGGTACAGGGTACGGTTTACTACCGTGTGGGTGGACGCACCCGCCTGGCTGTGGAAAGCTCTACCACCAATATCGACTACATCAGCAAAGACAGTCAGCTAGACAATACCGAGGATAGAATCATGCTGGGTGTGGATATCGGCGGGCGCGTGGAAAAAGTGCCTGGTATCCGCAACAGCCGGCAAAAACTCAATATTGTGGGCAGTCGCGTAAACCTGAAGGTCGGTTCAATCAAAAAGGATATGGATGATCCCGCAAAGGAGGATTATTCCGGCGCCGGTTATGAGGCCAATGTGTTCTGGAAACCGGTTCAGCGCTCAACCATTCATCTTCGCGCCAGCCGCCTGCCGTACGAAAGCATCGACAAGAACCAGCCCTATCTGATCGGCAAACTGCTGGAGGTCGAGTGGCAACAGGAACTGGGTTCGCGCCTGCGCTCGGCGCTGTATGCTTCCACCCGCGATGACGACT
>JALXFQ010000057.1 GCA_027067235.1 Gammaproteobacteria bacterium | reverse complement strand
GTGAAAACCGGTTCCGAAGGCGCCGATATCGCCCTGATCGAGATTGGCGGCACGGTGGGCGATATCGAATCCCTGCCGTTCCTCGAGGCCATACGCCAGATGGGCATTGAGCTGGGGCGCGAGAATGTGGTGTACATGCACCTGACCCTGGTGCCCTATATTGCCGCCGCCGGCGAGATCAAGACCAAGCCGACGCAGCACTCCGTGAAGGAGTTGCGTGGCATCGGCATCCAGCCCGATGTCCTGTTGTGCCGTTCGGAAAGGCCGGTACCCCAGGGCGAGCGCGACAAGATAGCGCTGTTCACCAATGTGCCTTCCGAGTCGGTCATCTCGGCCTACGATGTCAGCAATATCTACGAAATTCCCGGCGTGCTGCATGCGCAGAACCTGGACAAGGTAGTACTGAAGCAGCTCAATATCGACCGGCCCGAAGCGGATCTGCGCGAATGGCAGAACATCGTCGAAAAAAAGAATCACCCCGACGGCAAGGTCACCATTCTCATGGTGGGCAAATATGTGGACCTGACCGAAGCCTACAAGTCGCTGTCCGAGGCGCTGACTCACGCCGGCTTCCACACACGCACCCAGATCAATATCGAGTATGTGGATTCCGAGGATATCGAGAAACAGGGAACCGGCCTTTTATCCCATGGCGATGCGATTCTGGTGCCCGGCGGCTTTGGCAAGCGCGGCATCGAAGGCAAGATACAGGCGGTGGAATATGCCCGTACCCATGATGTGCCGTATCTGGGTATCTGTCTGGGCATGCAGGTGGCGGTGATCGAATACGCCCGCAACGTGGCCGGGTTGCAGGGCGCGCACAGCACCGAATTCGATCAGGATGCGCCGCATCCCGTCATTGCGCTGATTTCCGAGTGGACCGACAAGGATGGTTCCGTGCAGGTGCGTACGGAAGATTCCGACAAGGGCGGCACCATGCGCCTGGGCGCCTATGAATGCCACATCGAGCCCGGTACGCTGGCCCATCGCATCTATGGCAAGGATGTTATCAGCGAACGCCATCGTCATCGCTACGAATTCAACAACCAGTACCGGCAAAAACTGCAACAGGCAGGTCTGGTGTTTGCCGGTTTGTCGCCGGACGGCTCGCTGGTGGAAATAGTCGAGCTGCCCGAGCACCGCTGGTTCTTCGGTTGCCAGTTTCATCCGGAATTCACCTCCACACCGCGCCGCGGGCATCCGCTGTTCACCTCCTTCATTGAGGCGGCCCGGCAGCAACAGGAGCAAGGCGCATGAGTTTTCAGCTGGCCGGCCATGAGATCGGCCTCGATAAGCCTTTTTTCCTGATCGCCGGACCCTGCGTGATCGAATCGAAAGAACTGGCCATGGAGACCGCTGGCCGGCTCAGGGAAATCACCGATGAGCTGGGCATCGGGTTCATATACAAATCATCTTTCGACAAGGCCAATCGCACATCCGGCGGCTCCTACCGCGGGCTGGGCATGGATGCAGGGCTGGCGATACTGGAACAGGTAAGAAAGCAGATCGGCGTGTCCGTGCTGACCGATGTGCATGAAGTGCACGAAGTCGAACCGGTGGCGGCGGTGGTGGACATGCTGCAGACACCGGCATTTCTGTGTCGCCAGACCAATCTGATTCAGGCGGTGGGCGCCTGCGGCAAGCCGGTAAATATCAAGAAGGGCCAGTTTCTCGACCCCCATGGCATGAAGTCCGTGGTGGACAAGGCCCATGCCGCCGGCGGGGCAGGGCGCGTCACGGTCTGCGAGCGCGGCGTTTCGTTCGGCTACAACAATCTGGTGGTAGATATGCGCTCGCTCGCCATCATGCGCGAAACCGGCTGCCCGGTGGTGTTCGACGCGACCCATTCGGTACAACTGCCCGGTGGCCAGGGCGACCGTTCCGGCGGTGAGCGCCAGCACGTGCCGGTATTGGCGCGCGCGGCCGTGGCGGCGGGTGTTTCCGGTTTGTTCATGGAAACCCATCCCGACCCCGACAAGGCGCTCAGCGACGGCCCCAACGCCTGGCCGCTGGGCCAGATGAAATCATTGCTGGCTGTTTTGCAAACCATTGACCGCAGCGTGAAGTCCGGCCAATGGCACGAAAACAGCCTCGTCTCCTAGCACACTTACAGGTATCTCAGTTATGTCTTCCATCAAGCATGTTCATGCGCGCGAAATACTGGACTCGCGCGGCAACCCAACCATCGAAGCCGACGTGGTGCTGGATAACGGCGTCATGGGCCGGGCGGCGGTGCCGTCGGGCGCTTCCACCGGCTCGCGCGAAGCCATCGAATTGCGCGACGGCGACAAGTCGCGCTACGGCGGCAAGGGCGTATTGAAGGCAGTGAACAACGTCAATACAGTCATTGCCGAAGCGGTGCGCGGCATGAATCCGGCCGACCAGCAAGGCATCGACCAGACCATGATCGAGCTGGACGGCACCGGCAACAAGGAAAAGCTGGGCGCCAATGCCATGCTGGCGGTGTCCATGGCGGTGGCAAAAGCGGCGGCGGCAGACCAGGGCGTGTCGCTGTTTCGCTATCTTGGCGCCGGCACGACCCTGCCCACGCCCATGATGAATATCATCAATGGCGGCGCCCATGCAGACAACAACGTGGATATACAGGAATTTCTCATTATTCCCGCCGGTGCGCCCAGTTTCAGGGAGGCGCTGCGATATGGCGCGGAAGTCTTTCATGCGCTGAAATCGGTGCTGCACGGCAAGGGACTGAATACGGCCGTTGGCGACGAAGGCGGTTTTGCGCCGGATCTCGGCTCCAATGAAGAGGCGATACAGGTGATACTGGAAGCCATCGACCAGGCCGGTTACCAGGCTGGCAAGGACATATTCATCGGCCTCGACGCCGCCAGTTCGGAGTTCTATGTCGATGGCAAATACCGGCTTGCATCAGAAGGCAAATCGCTGAGCGCCGCGGAGTTTACCGATTACCTGGCCGACTGGGTGGAAAAATACCCCATTATTTCCATCGAAGACGGCCTTGACGAAAGCGACTGGGACGGCTGGGAGCTGCATACCCGCAAACTGGGAGACAAGGTGCAGCTGGTGGGCGATGATCTGTTCGTCACCAATACTGCGATATTCAAGCGCGGTATCGACAACCACGTTGCCAATGCCATTCTGATCAAGGTCAACCAGATCGGCACTCTGAGTGAAACCATGAATGCCATACACATGGCGCAGGACGCCGATTACGGCGTGGTGGTATCCCATCGCTCCGGTGAAACCGAGGACGCGACCATTGCCGATATCGCTGTCGGCACCAACGCCGGGCAGATAAAAACCGGATCGTTGTCGCGATCTGACCGGGTGGCAAAATACAATCAGCTGTTGCGCATTGAGGAAGAATTGGGTAATAATGCGAAATATGCGGGGATAGAACCCTTTAGAAACGTAAAGTTATAGCTACAAATTAAACCAATTTCACATGGCTGTTATGGATGACTAGAGTAGAGAAACTGATGACATTCGTGCTTGCCGTGATTGCGCTGTTTCTGCTCTATACACTGGCGCTTGGCGAGTTTTCGGCGCCAAAGTTGTGGAAAGAGCGCCAGATCGCCAGCCAGAAACAGCTGGAACTGAAACAGTTCGAGTCCAGCAATCAGCGTCTGGTGGCGGACATCAACGACCTCAAGCGCGGCACCGAGGCCATCGAGGAACGCGCTCGCGAGGAGCTCGGCCTGGTCAAGCAGGGCGAAATCTTCTATCAGGTGATTCCTGTCAGCAATTAACCCGTCCTACCGTGGCTGTTTTTTCACCGATTGCTCGGCGATAAAGCGGTCCGCATCCAGCGCCGCCATGCAGCCGGTGGCTGCGGAAGTAACCGCCTGCTGATAGGTGTGGTCGGCCACATCGCCAGCGGCATAGACACCGGCCACGCTGGTGGCCGTGGCATTGGCCGCCATGCCGCCCTGAACCTTGATATAGCCGTTTTCCATGTCCAGCTTGCCTTCGAACAGGCTGGTATTGGGTTTGTGGCCAATGGCGATGAAGACGCCATCCAGCTCGATTTCCCGGGTTGAGCCATCGTTGTGGCGCAGACGTACGCCGGTCACGCCGCTGTCATCGCCCAGCACTTCGTCGAGATGTGAATCCCATTCGATGACGATATTACCGCCGTTTTCCTTCGTCTTTTCCATGATCTGGTCGCGCAGGATGGCTTCCGCGCGTAATTCGTCGCGGCGGTGAACCAGAATGACCTCGGCAGCGATTTTGGAAAGATACAATGCTTCCTCCACCGCCGTGTTGCCGCCGCCGATGACCGCGACTTTCTTGCCGCGGTAGAAAAAGCCGTCGCAGGTGGCGCAGGCCGATACGCCACGGCCCTTGAAGGCTTCTTCCGACTCCAGGCCAAGATAGCGGGCCGAGGCGCCGGTGGCGATGATCATGGTGTCACAGGTATAGACCCCGGAATCGCCTTTTGCGGTAAACGGCCGCTGCTCCAGGTCCACTTCCTGGATGTAGTCAAAAACGATATCGGTGCCAAAGCGTTCCGCGTGTTTCTGCATGCGTTCCATCAGCTCCGGACCCTGCACGCCTTCGTAGTCACCGGGCCAGTTGTCCACATCGGTGGTCGTCATGAGCTGGCCGCCTTGCTCCATGCCGGTCACCAGTCGCGGCTCCAGATTGGCGCGCGCGGCGTAAACGGCGGCGGTATAACCAGCCGGGCCGGAACCGATAATGAGAACCTTGCTGTGTTTTGTATCGCTCATGGGGCTTGAGTCTCCGGATTAAATAGTCTGTACAAATGATTGTAAAATAGGTATTTTATTAACCGTATTGACCTGAAAACAGGCGGTCTTCAAGGACCGGCTGATATGGGGTCGGCGAATGCGAATCGCAAGCAGCGGTACTTTACTCGATTCGCCATTGTGGAAAAAGCGACTTTCTGTACAGGTAGATAAATCATGGCCACGGCTCAAGCTAGACGAAAACCTCCTCCCCGGCCTCCGCGCGCGCCAGTCGCCCCCAAGGTTGGACATGCCCTGCGGGAACTGGGCCTGCTGGTGCTGGCCTTCGTCGCCGTCTACCTGTTCATTGCTCTGGCCAGTTATACGGTCAGCGATCCGGGCTGGAGTCACACCGGCGTCAATGCCCAGCAGGTGGCCAACAAGGGCGGCCGGCTGGGGGCATGGCTGGCCGATTTCCTGTTGCATCTGTTTGGCATCATCGCCTATGTTTTGCCGCTGCTGCTGGGCATATACGGCTGGCGACTGTATGCTGCGCGCAACCGGGTGACGCCGCCGGACATCCTGGAGCGCCTGCTGAACTGGGGCGGCGTGATCAGTCTGCTGGTCGGCGCCTGTGGCCTGATCAGCCTGTATAACGCCAGCCACCCCGGTCATCATCCCTACGATCTGGGCGGCATGATCGGCAGCGCCCTGGTATACAGTCTGTTCAATATCATCGGCGGGCTGGGCGCCACTCTGCTGCTGCTGGCCGCTTTTCTGATCGGCATTACCCTGAGCACAGGTATTTCCTGGCTGCGGCTGATGGATCGGACCGGTGCTCTGGCTTTCCGCATGGCCGGGCATCTGACCGGCCTGTTCGAGCAGCCGGTGGAAAAGCTGCGCGGCAAAAAAATCCGCCATGAGCGGGAAATAAAAGTGGCAAAAGTGCGCGAGAAGATCGTCAAGAAAGCGCCGCCCAAGATAGAGCCGCAGATCATTATCACGGAAGAAAGCACGCGCCGTCAGCAGGAGGCGCAGGAGCCGCTGTTCAAGGACCTGCCCGCGCCGCTGCCGGGCAGGGAATGTCTGCCGACTCTGGATCTGCTGGAAAAACCCGGGGATAAACTGCCGGCTTTCAAATCCACCACACTGGAGAAACTGTCCATTCTGGTGGAAAAGAAACTCATGGATTTCAATATCGACGCGGTGGTGCGCGAAGTGCATTCCGGCCCGGTGATCACCCGCTTTGAGATTGAGCCTGCAGCCGGCATCAAGGCCAGCAAGATCACGTCGCTGTCCAGTGATCTGGCCCGCGCCCTGACCGTGAGCAGTGTGCGGGTGGTGGAGAATATCCCTGGCAAGACCTATATCGGTCTGGAGATACCCAACGAATTCCGCGAGACCGTGCATCTGGTGGAAGGCTTCTCGTCCAGGGCCTACGAGAGCAGCAAGTCGCCGCTGACCGTGGTGCTGGGCAAGGATATCAGCGGCAAGCCGGAGATTGCTGATCTGGCGCGCATGCCACACTGTCTGATTGCCGGCACCACCGGCTCTGGTAAATCAGTGAGTATCAATGCCCTGATTCTCAGTCTGCTGTACAAGGCGACGCCGGAAGAAGTGCGCCTGATTCTGGTGGACCCTAAAATGCTCGAATTATCTGTATACGAGGGTATTCCCCATTTGCTGGCGCCGGTGGTTACCGACATGAACGAGGCGGCCAGCGCATTGCGCTGGGGCATTGCCGAAATGGAGCGCCGCTACAAGCTCATGTCCGGCATTGGCGTACGCAATATCGTTGGCTACAACAAGAAGGTGAAGCAGGCGATCCAGGACGGCAAGCCGCTGCACGAGCCTATACTCAACCCGGATCAGCCGGTAGTTGAACTGGAGCCATTGCCCTATATTGTCATCATCATCGACGAGTTGGCGGATATGATGATGGTTGTGGGCAAGAAAGTGGAAGAGCTGATTGCCCGTCTGGCGCAGAAGGCGCGGGCGGCCGGCATTCATCTGGTGCTGGCAACCCAGCGTCCCTCGGTGGACGTAATCACCGGTCTTATCAAGGCCAATATACCGGCGCGCATTGCGTTCCAGGTTTCTTCTCGCATCGATTCACGCACTATACTGGATCAGATGGGCGCTGAGACCCTGCTGGGTATGGGTGACATGCTGTATCTGCCGCCCGGCACCGGTACGCCGATTCGGGTGCATGGCGCCTTTGTTTCCGATGAAGAAGTGCACGATGTGGTGGACTATCTGAAATCCTGCGGCGGGGAACCAAGATACAATGATGACATCTTAAATGAGCCGGAACAGGCCAGTATCGGCGGCGATGGCGGTGGCGACATGGAGTCGGACGAATTGTACGACCGCGCCGTGCGTATTGTGACTGAAACACGTCAGGCATCCATTTCCTCGGTACAGCGCCGCTTGCGTATCGGCTACAATCGCGCCGCCAGGATGGTTGAAGCCATGGAGGCCGCCGGTGTCATCGGGCCGCCACAACACAATGGCAAGCGGGAAGTGTTGGCGCCGCCACCGGTGGACGCGCAATAACCCGGGAACTGTTTCTGCCGGACTCTGAAAATGCTGATTAAAAAACCTTTCTGGTGCCGCCTGCTGGCGTTCGTCCTGTTAGCCGGTGTGGTTCCCGTAGCGGGGGCGGACGCTGTGCAACAATTGCGCCAGTTTTTCGACCACGCGGTAAGCCTGCACGCCGGCTTTCGCCAGGTGGTGCTGGATCAGGACCAGAAAGTGCTGGAAAAGTCCGATGGCGAAATGTGGATCAAACGGCCGGGTAAATTCCGCTGGAACTATGTGCATCCGGGCCAGCAGCAGATCGTCAGCGATGGCGCAAAGGTCTGGATCTATGACCAGGATCTGGAACAGGTGACGGTCAAGCAACTGAACCAGGCGCTGTCCGACGCCCCCGCCATGCTGCTGGCGGGGAAAGGCCATGTGGACCAGCGTTTTCACATCCAGTCGCTGGGCAAGCAGGATGGTCTGGACTGGCTGGCGCTGACACCGAAACAGGACAGCGGAGAATTCAGCCATATCAGGATCGGTTTTCAGGGAGAACAGCTACGCAGCCTGCTGCTGACCGACCAGTTTGGCCAGACCACGCGCATTACCTTCGAAAACAACCAGATCAACAGCAGGCTCGCCGACCGGCTGTTCGATTTTACCGTGCCAGACAATGTGGATGTTTTTGAAGTTACCGATTAAGCGCGGGGCTTTGCATGAAACCCTTGCCTGACCGGGTGCGCCCGCAATCGCTGGCTGACTATTACGGACAGGAACATTTGCTGGGGGAGGGCAAGCCCCTGCGTCTGGCGATCGAAAGCAATCATCTGCATTCGATGATTTTCTGGGGTCCGCCCGGCACCGGCAAAACCACACTGGCGCGGTTGCTGGCGGCGCAGGCGGATGCCCGTTTTATCGCCATTTCCGCTGTGTTTTCCGGCGTCAAAGATATACGGGCAGCGGTGGAGCAGGCGCAGAGCAACGCCGAGCTGGGCGAAACCACTATGTTGTTTGTGGACGAGGTGCATCGTTTCAACAAGGCCCAGCAGGATGCTTTTCTGCCCTATGTGGAGGACGGAACTTTCCTGTTTGTTGGCGCCACCACGGAAAACCCCTCTTTCGAGCTCAATAA
>JALXFQ010000056.1:1682-2883 GCA_027067235.1 Gammaproteobacteria bacterium | reverse complement strand
GCCGCCAATCGGCTTCGGTCAGTTCCGCGCCGCGTTTTAACGTGATGTGGATGCCGGATTCGTCCACCCGGCGACGTTCGCGGCGAATATTCTTGCGCTTTTTACTGGACAGGCCGGCAAGGAAAGCATCGAAGTCGGTGTAGCCACGGTTGTGCCAGTGATACTGGAAGCCGGTGCGGCGCAGCAGGCCATGCTGTTGCAGCGCTCTGGTGTCGGTCTCGTCAGTGAAAAGGAAGTGCAAAGAGGAAACCCCCAGGTCCCGGGCATGGTCGATGGCGGCGTCGATCAGGCGGCTGCGGATGTCGTTTGGGTCGTGCTGGTCGCTGACAAGCAGTCTTGGCCCGGTGGCGGGCGTAAAAGGCGTGCACACGCTCAGTTTCGGATAGTACGGGAAACCGGCACGCTGCCAGGCCCGCGCCCATTCGTGGTCGAACACGTATTCGCCCCAGGAATGGGACTTGCGGTACATGGGAATCGCGCCCAGCAAGCGCCCGGCGTTGCCCGGTTTTTCCCACAGCAAAACATGCTGCCCCAGCCAGCCATGCCTGGGGCTGGCGCAGCCGGTTTTTTCCAGCCCGTAGAGGAATTCGTGGCGCAGAAACGGATTGTGATCCGGCCCGTGCAGGCGGTTCCATTGCTGCGCTGAAACTACTGCCAGCGATTCTGTTATCTGTATGGACATTTGTGTAAGCTACGCCAAGTCTACCTCGGATGACAGGCCAATGAATCTACACGAATACCAGGGAAAATCCCTGTTCAGTCAGTATGGCATCCCTGTGCCGAAAGGGGGGGTCGTTAGCGACGCCAGCGCGGTTGAAAAAACAGCGAAGTCTGTCAGCGATGGGCCCTGGGTAGTCAAGGCGCAGGTTTACGCCGGCGGACGCGGCAAGGCGGGCGGGGTCAAGGTGCTGGACAGTCTGGAACAGGCCGGGGCATTCGCCGAATCGTTGCTGGGTTCGCGTCTGGTGACGCACCAGAGCGGGCCGGATGGCCAGCCGGTGAACACTCTGCTCATCGAAGCGCCCAGCGTTATCGCCCGCGAGCTGTATCTGGCCTGCGTGGTGGATCGCGCCTCCGAACGGGTGGTGTTCATGGCCTCGGAAGCGGGCGGCATGGACATCGAACAGGTAGCCGCGGACACGCCGGAAAAAATACTCAAAACCGCCGTGCATCCAGCGGCTGGCGTACAGGGTTACCAGTG
>JALXFQ010000056.1:0-1672 GCA_027067235.1 Gammaproteobacteria bacterium | reverse complement strand
ATCTGGCTTTCGCCATGGGGCTGGATGTGAAGCAGGCGCGCCAGCTCACGGCCATCATGTCCGGTCTGTACCAACTGATGCTGGACAAGGATCTGTCGCTGGTGGAAATCAATCCGCTGGTGGTGACCGGCGACGGCGACCTGCTGGCGCTGGATGCCAAGGTCAATATCGACGACAACGCGCTGTACCGCCACAAGGATCTGGCGGACCTGCGCGATGAAACCCAGGAAGACGAGCGCGAGCTGCGGGCGCAGGAATTGCAGCTCAATTATGTGGCGCTGGACGGCAACATCGGCTGCATGGTCAACGGCGCGGGCCTGGCCATGGCGACCATGGATCTGATCAAGTTGTGCGGCGGCGAGCCGGCCAATTTTCTCGACGTGGGCGGCGGCGTTACCGCAGAGCGGGTGGCAGAGGCGTTCAAGCTGATTCTTTCCGACGACAAGGTAAAGGCGGTGCTGGTGAATATTTTTGGCGGCATCGTGCGTTGCAATCTCATTGCCGAGGGCATTATCGCGGCGGTGAAGGAAGTGGATATCAAGGTGCCGGTGATCGTGCGGCTGGAGGGCACCAATGCGGAGCAGGGGCGGCAAATGCTGGCCGAAAGCGGTCTGGCCATCACTGCCGCCGATGATCTCACCCGGGCGGCCGAGCTGGCGGTGAAACTGGCCGGGGAGGATGCGGCATGAGCGTACTGGTCAACAGGGACACCAGGGTCATCTGCCAGGGTTTCACTGGCCAGCAGGGGACTTTCCATTCGGAACAGGCCATCGCCTACGGCACCAACCTGGTGGGCGGCGTGACGCCGGGCAAGGGCGGGCAGAGCCATCTGGACCGCCCCGTGTTCGATACCGTGAAACAGGCGGTGGACGCCACTGGCGCCGACGCCACCATGATCTATGTGCCCGCCGCTTTCGCCGCTGACGCCATACTGGAAGCGGCGGATGCGGGCATACGCACCATCGCCTGCATCACCGAGGGCATTCCCACGCTGGATATGTTGCGGGTGAAGGCGGCGCTGGGCGATTACGACTGCCACCTCATCGGCCCCAACTGCCCCGGCATCATCTCCCCCGGCGAGTGCAAGATCGGCATTATGCCGGGCAGTATTCACCAGCCGGGTACGGTGGGGGTAGTGTCGCGCTCCGGTACGCTGACCTATGAGGCGGTGCATCAGACCACGCTGGCCGGGCTGGGGCAGAGCACCTGCATCGGCATTGGCGGCGACCCCATCCACGGCATGAGTTTCATCGACTGCCTGAGCCTGTTCGAGGCCGATCAGCAGACCCGCGCCATCGTCATGGTGGGCGAGATCGGCGGCACCGACGAAGAGGAGGCCGCGGAATACATTGCCACCCATGTATCCAAGCCGGTGGTGGCCTATATTGCAGGCGTTACCGCGCCCAAGGGCAAGCGCATGGGCCATGCCGGGGCGATTATTTCCGGCGGCAAGGGTACCGCGGAAGACAAGTTCCGCGCTCTGGAAAAAGCCGGTTGCGGCATTACCCGCTCGCCTGCCGACATGGGCAAGGTCTTGCTGGAAATGCTGAATTCGTGAGCGCTCCCTCATGAGTACCTTGCGCGTTGCGCTGGCGCAGCTCAATTTGCTGGTGGGCGATGTTTCCGGCAACACCGACAAGCTGATCGCGGCGGCAAATGAAGCCAGGGCGAA
>JALXFQ010000055.1 GCA_027067235.1 Gammaproteobacteria bacterium | reverse complement strand
TCCATGAGGAGGAATTTATGAAACTGGTAACTGCAATAATCAAGCCGTTCAAGCTCGACGACGTTCGCGATGCACTGGCTGAAATCAATGTGCAAGGCATTACGGTCACCGAGGTCAAGGGCTTCGGTCGCCAGAAAGGCCACACTGAACTGTATCGCGGCGCGGAATACGTTGTCGATTTCATGCCCAAAGTCAAAGTCGAGGCCGCCGTCGAGGCGGGCAAGGTTGATGACGTTATCGAGGCCATTACCAACGCCGCCAGAACCGGCAAGATCGGCGACGGCAAGATTTTTGTTTCCGAGCTGGAGCAGACGGTACGTATCCGCACCGGCGAAACCGGCCCCGAAGCACTTTAACAAAGGGAGTGAATCAAACCATGAAATCATTGAAATCAATCGTAGCACTCATGGGCCTGGGCCTGATGACGCTGCCTGCCCAGGTCATGGCGGCCGATGAGCTGTCCTCCGGCGATACCGCCTGGATGCTCACCGCCACCGTACTGGTTCTGTTTATGACCATACCCGGCCTGTCCATGTTCTATGCCGGCATGGTGCGCAGTAAAAATGCCCTGTCCACTTTTGTGCAGATTTTCGCCATTACCGCGCTGATGACCATACTCTGGGTCGTCATCGGCTACAGCATCGCCTTCGGCGGTGAAGGCGCCTACTGGGGCGGCCTCGGCAAGATGTTCCTGAAAGGCGTGACCGTCGAATCCATGAGCGGCACGATTCCGGAAACCGTCTTCATGGTTTTCCAGATGACTTTCGCCATCATCACCCCGGCCCTGATCGTCGGCGCATTCGCCGAACGTATGAAGTTCTCTTCCATGCTGGTTTTCATGTCTCTGTGGCTGGTGCTGGTCTATGCACCCATCACTCACTGGGTATGGGGCGACGGTGGCTGGCTCGGCGGCAAGGGCATCCTCGATTTTGCCGGCGGCACCGTGGTACATATCAACGCCGGTATCGCCGGTCTGGTCTGCGCCATCATGCTGGGCAAGCGCAAGGGTTACAACAAAGTCGCCATGCCGCCGCATAACCTGACCTATACCATCGTCGGCGCATCCATGCTGTGGGTCGGCTGGTTCGGCTTCAACGCCGGCTCCGAGCTGGCTGCAGACAATGTCGCAGGCATGGCCATGGCGGTAACGCAGATCGCTACTGCCGCTGCAGCGCTGACCTGGATGTTTTCCGAATGGATATTCCACGGCAAGCCGTCCGGTCTGGGTATCGCCTCCGGCGCAGTCGCCGGCCTGGTCGCCATCACCCCGGCCTCCGGCGCAGTCGGCCCCATGGGCGCGATCGCCATCGGCCTGGCCGCCGGTTTCTTCTGTTACCTCGGCGCAACCCAACTGAAAAAGATGTTCGGCTACGACGACTCCCTGGACGCTTTCGGCGTACATGGCGTGGGCGGCATAGTCGGCGCCCTGCTGACCGGCGTGTTCGCCTCCAAAGGTCTTGGCGGTGCAGGTTTCGGTGACGGCATCGAAAGCATCGCCGGACAGGTTGGCGTGCAGCTTGTCGGCATCGGCGCAACCATCATCTACACCGCAGTGATGACCGTGATTCTGCTGACCGTGGTCAAGGTCATCATGGGCTTGCGTGTCTCCGAAGAAGAAGAAGTCGAGGGACTCGATATCGGCGAACACGACGAGAGAGCCTATATTCTGTAGTCAAGTTTGACACGTAGCGTCTAAATCCCCAATTAACGACGCTTTCAGGGACGCTTCGGCGTCCCTTTTTTTATGTCCAGGGATGGACGGTATGGCGCGAGAGGCAGGAACGCCGGTAGCGCCTATGTCCAGGGATGGACGGACAGAAAACTGCTCCATGCGTTTTCTGCACTTCCGCCTTCGTCCCGTGGCGGTATAATCCCCCTGTCCATCACAGCAAGGATCATCCCATGTCCGACTGCCTGTTCTGCAACATCATCGACGGCGGTATTCCTGCCGACATCATCTATCAGGACGACGACGTACTGGCGTTCAACGATATCAACCCGCAGGCGCCGGTGCATTTTCTGGTTATCCCGAAAAAGCACATTGCCACGGTCAACGATCTGCAATCGGGCGACGCCGAGCTGGTGGGCAAACTCTATCTGGCGGCCCAGAACCTGCTCAGGCAGAAAAATCAGGACAGTTACCGGCTGGTGATGAACTGTAATGAACAGGCCGGTCAGACGGTGTTTCACATACATCTGCATGTATTGGCGGGACGGGATCTTGGCTGGCCGCCCGGATAAATCTCGTCGAAAAATGTAATCATTCCGGTAGGAACGAGGTCTTATCAGGCAGATACCACGGAGATCCTCATGTTTTCCAGCCGTAAAGATCGTCAATTCACCCTGCTGGTGGAAGCCTGGTCCGCTGACCTGTTCCGCTATGCGGTCTGGCTTTGCCGGGACAGAAGCCTGGCAGAGGAGCTGGTGCAGGAAACATTTCTGCGCGCCTGGAAAGGCATCGATTCGCTGAAAGATCCCGCGGCCACCCGCTCCTGGCTGATCGCCATCTTGCGCCGCGAACTGTTCCGGATTCACGGCAAGGCCCGGCTCGAAATGAGCGACAAGGATACCGCCGAGCTGGTTGACCCCGCCTTTCACCAGGGCGTCGGCCTGACGCTGGAGCTGCGCAAGGCGCTGGATTCACTACCGCTGGACTACAAGGAACCTCTATTATTGCAAATACTCGGCGGTTTCAGTTGCGAGGAAATCGCCGACCTGACTGGCTCCAGCAAGGGCGCGGTGATGACGCGTTTGTTTCGCGCCCGGGACAAAATGAGAAAGTTTCTGGAAGCCAGTTCCAGTGAAGAATTGATGGAGTACCGAACATGAACTGTCTGGAATTTCGCCGCCTGGTCACCATCGACCCGCGCAGCCGCGACCGGGAAGCGCTGGAGCACCG
>JALXFQ010000054.1 GCA_027067235.1 Gammaproteobacteria bacterium | reverse complement strand
AATCCTTGGCAGGGCCAATGCCCTTGCGGTTGGCCAGCAGGATAGAACCCATGCCGCTAGAACCATAATTGATGGCAAAGCCGTCTCCCACGCCCGCCAGAGAGAATTCATTGCCGAGTTCGCGGAATTCGTCAGCGTAAAAAGTTTTCAGTTCATCATGAAATACCACGGTAAACTCGCGAAATGCGGCGTCGCCCCGCGGATTGGGCCCGCTGGTATTCTCTTGCGCTGCGGTTTCCACGATCAGCGCGTTCAAATCTCCATAGACCAGCTCATAACCACCTTCGCTGCGCCGCATCAGTAGATTAAGCGCCGGCAGGCCATTTTCCAGCTGCGCTTCATAGTCCAGTACATTTCTTCCGCCATCCTTCTTCCAGGCCTGTTGCCATACGGCATGATTCACCTGACTGCGGTACCAGCGACTACCTACTGGCTCTACATTAACCACGCCGAACAGACCATGCACCAGACTGCCACCATCGCCCTGACCTCCTGCAGGCGCTCCGTGGCTGAAGAACAGATGCGTGTTTTTGCGCCCGCTGGGGTCCCCGTTTGGGCCTAGAGCCGGAAATTTCCAGCGGTAAACTGTATTCTGGCCGGGGGCTATGGGCACCAGACCCGTCTCCAGGTCCGCTAATTGCGGATCACCACTGACCAGCGCCGCCACACCGGAAATGGTGATGGAGGCGCAGCGGCTTCTGGGCCAGTCGAGGCTACGCGCCTGCTCAGGCTCCGTATTCGTCCAGCCACAGTAATGCCGCGTTGCATCCGCACCTGCTAAAGCGGGGTTACCCGCTTCGCCAATGATGGGCGCCACAAATTCCGCTCCCTCTCCCGGCAGCGTTACCAGTTCCTGCTCGGGAGCGCCAACATCAGTGTAGTGAAGATCGAGACGTTGAATGGACGGCTGAGTAGCTCTCGGCAGACGGCTGGCGGTTTCGCTGCTGCTGGCATCCGGCTGAGAGGGCATCAGCATGTTGTAAAACTTCACTACCAGTTCATCGCCTTCATTGACTCTCAATACCAGCGGCCGGGGACGCTTGCCATCGCGCAGCCTCACATGGCCGGGACGCGTCTGTTCACTCATGGCGCGACATTCATTGCCTTCGTTGTTGCAGGTCTCGGTATCGACCAGATCACGTTTGAGAGCGTAGATCATGCCGTAGGGGTTGAAAGAACCGAACCGGTTGTAAGTCAGTGGCTGATCCAGGGCCACAACTTCCGCATGGATAATCCTGCTGCGGTGATCTGTACCTGGAAAAAAGAAATTGCAGGCACTAAGTACAGCCAGTGGCAGAAAGAACAACCCGTTGCGAATGGTGGAATATTTGCTTTTCATGTTCTGTCTCCTCTCTCAGACCGATACAATGCGGATGGTATCGATCAGCAACGCCGACGGGCGTGCTCGGTTGCTGGCATTCGGCACTGGCGGGTTCTGCGTAGTACCGTTGGACACCACCCAGCGTAAATCGCCGTGAAAATCGCCGGAAGGCTGCCAGCGCCAGATACTCCAGGTGGTAATACCGCCACCGGCCAGATCATTGGCCTGGGCCAGAACTTTTCGATAGGTCAGATTAGCGCCATCCACTGCATCGAATATGGCAAAATCATTATTGCCTGCAGCAGCGGTGTCGTAACAAAGAAAACACCAGCGGAATTCAAGCGCCTCGCCCACTGAAATATCCACGTTGGATGCTTCGAGCAAGGCGCCATCTATACCGGTAGTCGTCATACCCGTGAAAGCATCATCAAACTGGAATGCTGAGGTATCAGCTACAGCAGCCAGGCCAGCGCCCTGCGAGCGGGAGCCATTGGCATCCACCAGCCGCGGGTCATCCAGCAGTGCGAAACAATGCCCGCGGCCGAACGGCTTGATAGTGCTTATGCTGTTGGAAAATGGTGAATGGTAGTCGAAACCCGGAACGACGTAACAACGCCCCTGAACTTGATACCCGGAGAAATCACCCTGCAGGAAAGTATTATTGTTGCTGGGTAAAGACATGTCCTTCCCTCCTTTCACTCCAGGAGTTCCGGAATCAGTGCCTCGCTAAAGAGTCAGTTATCAACCACCATAGCTGAAATGATAGTTCAAGTGACATCCCTGTAGTTTTGTTCCTTGTCGTACTCCTCAAACCGGGCATATGCCAGAACCTGTGGAATGTATGGTTCATAGAAGCAACGACAACACTGGAAACAGAGCCATTCAGCTATCTTGTCCCCTTCAAACCTGCCCCCCAGTGCTTAATCCGGAGGAGCGGGTCAATCCGTATTCCAGAGATCGACCCACCTGCCTGGGCTCACCCGTTAACGCTATTTTTGAGAGCCCGCACTTCTATATCGTTTTGTTACAATACGCCTATTATTATGGTTGGGCAAATTTTTTCTATGAGCCACCCTTTATTATGCGAAAATCAACCTGCTATATCGGGTATTTGCTTCAATGCCTGACATAAACCCCGGACATGCTCAGCTGCGGGGCCTTCGGCGTTGATATGCGGTTGAACGGTCGCCCCTTCACATCCGCCGGGAGTTGGATAACACATGGTGGCCGGAAAGCCCCGCTGTTTTTCGCGTTTTCTGGATGCGCGCATGGGACAAAGTCGAACGGACTGCCGTGCGGTTTCCGATTCCCCATTCAGCGCCAGCCACTGCGTTTCCAAATCATCCAGCGTACACCCGCCGCCCGTTGCTGCAGCATTTCCCACGCAGCGGAACGACGGATATGCGAGCTGGGTTTCGATGCTCTGTTTTCGTTTTTTCGACAGTTGCATGACGCCTGTCCCGCCAGCATCTATTCAGGAAGAAGACATACGATAGCGCGAGAACTGACAGTTAGCGGAACATCTCGATAGTTTTGTGACAGGCAAAAATATGATGCCTTTGTATGGAATATTCCGGCGACC
>JALXFQ010000053.1 GCA_027067235.1 Gammaproteobacteria bacterium | reverse complement strand
AGTGTGACAAATTCATTCTCGACAGCCGTGGGCGGAAACGCGAAACGGGAACAGGAACGGTTGCAGATTGCTGGTAAAGCGCTGTTAAATCACTGAACCTTCTGTTCAATCAGGAGTAAAATGCCGGACTGGAAACAGTCTGGCATTTTTTATGGAAGACCCTGTTATCGTCATAGGCGCGGGTGTTATTGGCCTGCTGACAGCGCGCGAACTGGTGCTCGCGGGGCGCGATGTTGTCGTGCTCGAGAAAGGTCGCGCAGGCCAGGAATCGTCGTGGGCGGGCGGCGGCATCCTTTCGCCGCTGTATCCGTGGCGTTATCCCGAGTCGGTTAACTGCATCGCTGAATATGGCCAGGCTGCCTATCCCGATCTGCTGGCCGAGTTGAAGGATACGGGCGATTTTCAATGGGAAAAAACCGGCATGCTGGTGCTGGACAGCGGAGAAATTGACGAGGCGCTGGCGTGGGCGGAGAAAAAGCCGCAACGACGGCTGGAGCCTGTCGCCAGACACCGCGCCGAAAGCATTCAGCCCGGTTTGCGGGGCGCTGGCCAGCAAGCCCTGTGGATGCCCGAAATCGCGCATGTGCGCAACCCGCGATTGCTCAAGGTGCTGATGCCTTATCTCAGACAGAAAGGCGTGGAATTCCGGGAAAATGTGTCCGTCAACAGGATCGGGCGCGCCGCCTCGGGGCTGGTTCTGGATACGACGGCTGGCAGTCTGAGCGCCAACACCGTGGTGGTTTGCGCCGGAGCGTGGAGCGGTGAATTGTTGAAATCAACCGGAATCAGGCTTCCCATCGAGCCGGTCAAGGGGCAAATGCTGGTGTTCGAGCCGGCGCCCGCGCTGGTGAAACCCATGGTCATGCGGGAAGGTCGATACCTCATACCCCGGCGCGACGGGCGAATCCTGATCGGCAGCACCCTGGAGTATCGGGGTTACGATAAAATAACCACGCAACAGGCAAGACAGGCGTTGCGCCAGAGCGCCATCGATATGGTTCCCGCCATTGCAAAACTGAAAGTGGAGCATCACTGGGCCGGATTGCGCCCGGGCACGCCCGACGGCGTTCCCTACATCGGCGAGCATCCGGAAATCCCCGGCCTGTACGTCAACGCCGGACAGTTCCGCAATGGCCTGGTGATGGCGCCCGGATCGGCGCGTCTGGTGACGGATTTGATTCTGGGTCGCGAGCCGGCGTTTGCGCCGCAACCGTATCAATTATGCTGATTTGCCCGCCATGACGGCTAGCGGTTGTTGAACAGCCCAAAGTCTTTTATTATCCGCGGCCTCCGCTGTGCGGGGCTGTGTTTTCAGAAAGCCCTGGTTGAAGGGAAGTTGCCGGAATAGCTCAGTTGGTAGAGCAACTGATTCGTAATCAGTAGGTCGGAGGTTCGACTCCTCTTTCCGGCACCATTTCCTTTGCCTTCAAAATCCGCCATATTCTCGGCATCACTCCCTGCACTGGCGCAATTTGCCTGATCTGTCTGGTTCGCCCTCTGTAGAAGGTTTACCATTGGCAGCAGGTATGTCGGGCCGGCGCCGCGGCGCTGGTTCCGGATACTGAACCGGGGATCGAGCATGGCAGAAAGGAGAGGCAGACATGTCACGAAAAGGATATCGAGCAAGAAAACTGATCGCCCTGATGGCAGTCATTGGCGGCGTTTGCGTGACGGGCGTTATCAGGGCTGATTCAGCACCGGCGTCGTCGCAAACCGGCGTGAGCTGGCATTTTGAGGATGTAGCTGTCGGGCAAATCCCCGCAGGCTGGCGTATCGACGCCACCAATGGTAAAGGTTCATTGCCGCTGTGGGCAGTGGTCAGAGATGCATCCGCGCCTTCGCCGGATCACGCCCTGGCCATGGCCGAACCCGGTCACGGTTGGGGCGGCATGTTCAGCTTTTTCGGTGGCGCATTCAATCTGTGCTGGACTGACAGGGTGTCTTTCCTCGACGGCGAGCTGCGGGTCCGTTTTCGCGCCGTGAAGGGCAGGGAGGACCAGGGCGGCGGCGTGATGTGGCGGGTGCGGGACGGCGATAATTATTATGTCGCCCGTTTCAACCCGCTGGAGGACAATTTCCGCCTGTACCGCGTCCTCGACGGCCACCGCAAAATGCTGGCAAGCGCAACCATCAGGCTGCCTGCCGGTTGGCAAACCCTCCGGATTTCTCAAACGGGCAACCGTATCGCCGGTTTTATCAATGGCGCAAAACTGCTGGAAACAACTGACGATACTTTTCAGTCTGCCGGCGGCGTGGGCCTGTGGACCAAGGCCGATGCCGTGACCCTGTTTGATGATTTCTCGGTAACAGCCCGTTAGCCCGACCCAGGGAGAGACGCATGAACAAAGGTTTTTTACCCGCCTGGCCGGGATTGGTCGTCGCCCTCGTATTGACAGCGGGTGGCTGCGGACAACAGTCGGCCGTGAAGACGGTGACTGTCTATGTTTCCGAGGACCAGGTGTTTTCCGAACCGGTGCTGCGCGATTTCGAGCGTGATACCGGTATCCACGTCAAGGCGGTCTATGATACCGAGGAAGCCAAAAGCACCGGCGCCATGAACCGGCTCATCGCCGAGAAGGCCAATCCGCAGGCTGATGTTTACTGGGCCAACGAGCCGATACGCGCCGAGGTGCTCAAACAGCAGGGTATTTCCACCCCCTATGTGTCGCCCAGTGCGCAGGACATCCCTGCGGTATTCCGCGATGCGCAGGGTTACTGGAGCGGTTTTTCCGCCCGCGCCCGGGTGTTGCTGGTCAATCGCCAGGTGAAACACGACCGACCCGATTCCATTCTTGCCTATACCGATCCGCGCTGGCAGGGGCGGTCTGTCATCGCCAACCCGCTGTTCGGCACCACCACCTCGGAAATCGCTGCGCTGTTTACCCTGTGGGGCGACCAGAAAG
>JALXFQ010000052.1 GCA_027067235.1 Gammaproteobacteria bacterium | reverse complement strand
CGTTTGAGGCTTCCATCAGCCCGAACCGGCATCCGGAAATCGACAGCCCGTCGGATCTGCTGGACATGGTGGACCAGGTCAGACGCGTCACCGGCAAACCCACCGGGTTCAAGGCGGTCATGGGCGGCTATCGCTGGCTGGATGCGCTGTTTGCCGAGATTCACAAGCGTGGCATCGACAGCGCGCCGGATTTCATCACCATCGACTCGGGTGACGGCGGCACCGGTGCGGCGCCCATGAGCCTGATCGACAATGTCGGCCTGCCCCTGCGTGAATCATTGCCGGAAGTGGTGGATCTGCTGGCCAGGTCTGGTCTGCGGGAGCGGATCAAGGTGATCTGCTCCGGCAAGATGATTACCCCGGTGGGCGTGGCCTGGGCTTTTTGCGTGGGCGCCGATTTCGTGGTGTCGGCGCGCGGATTCATGTTCGCTCTGGGCTGTATTCAGGCGCTCAAGTGCAACAAGGACACCTGTCCCACGGGCATCACCACGCACAATCCCAAACTGCAAACCGGACTGAACCCCGAAATCAAGGCCCGGCGTGTGGCCGCCTATGCGAAAAACATGGCGCACGAGGTTGGCGTCATCGCCCACTCCTGCGGCGTGCACGAGCCGCGGCAGTTCAAGCGCCGCCATGCGCGCATCGTCACTTCCACCGGGCAGTCCGTGCCGCTGGACGAGCTGTATCCCGAACAGGGGCAGAGAAATCCGCTTCCGTGAGCCGCGCAATTCCCGTCAGCATCTTGAATTTCCTATTGCTCGCACCATATGACCCGTAATCATATAGAATTCTGGAGTATTCGAAATGCGAATGGATAAACTGACAACAAAATTTCAGGAGGCGCTGGGGGAAGCCCAGAGTCTGGCGGTCGGCCGCGACAACCAGATGATCGAGCCGGCGCATCTGCTGTCCGCGCTGCTGGATCAGCAGGGCGGCACGGTGCGGCCGCTGCTGACCAAGCTGGGCGCGAATGTCAACCAGCTACGCTCGCGTCTGAATGAGCTGCTGGAGCGGCTGCCGCAGGTGGAAGGCGCGGCGGGCGAGGTGCATGTCTCCAATGACCTGAACAAATTACTGAACATCACTGATAAACTGGCGCAGAAACGCGGCGACCAGTTCATATCGTCAGAGCTGTTTTTGCTGGCGGCGCTGGAAGACAAAAGCGCGCTGGGTTCGTTGCTGGCCGAGCTGGGTATCAGCAAAGAGGCGCTGGAAAAGGCCATAGAAGAAATGCGTGGAGGCGAAACGGTGAACGATCAGAATGCGGAAGATCAGCGCCAGGCGCTGGAAAAATACACCACTGACCTGACCGCGCTGGCGGAACAGGGCAAGATGGATCCGATCATTGGCCGCGATGACGAAATCCGTCGCGTGGTGCAGATATTGCAACGTCGCACCAAGAACAACCCGGTGCTGATCGGCGAACCCGGGGTGGGCAAGACCGCGCTGGTGGAAGGGCTGGCGCAGCGTATTATCAATGGCGAAGTACCGGAAAGCCTGAAGAATCGCCGCGTACTGGAACTGGACATGGCGGCCTTGCTGGCTGGCGCCAAGTATCGCGGTGACTTCGAGGAGCGTCTGAAAGCGGTGATCAATGATGTCAAGAAAGACGCCAACATTATCCTGTTCATTGATGAACTGCACACCATGGTGGGCGCGGGCAAGGCCGATGGCGCCATGGACGCGGGCAACATGCTGAAGCCGGCTCTGGCGCGCGGGGAGCTGCATGTGGTGGGCGCCACCACGCTGGATGAATACCGCAAATACATCGAAAAGGACGCCGCGCTGGAGCGCCGATTCCAGAAAGTGCTGGTGGACGAACCCACCGTGGAAGACACCATCGCCATTTTGCGCGGCCTCAAGGAACGCTTCGAGGTGCATCATGGCGTGGAAATCACCGATGGCGCCATTGTTGCGGCGGCGCAGCTGTCGCATCGTTATATTACCGACCGCCAGTTGCCAGACAAGGCCATCGATCTGATCGACGAGGCCGGTTCGCGCATCCGCATGGAGATCGACTCCAAGCCGGAGCAACTGGACAAGCTGGAGCGCCGCCTGATTCAGCTCAAGATCGAGCGCGAATCGGTGAAAAAGGAAAAGGATGCGGCCTCGAAAAAACGCCTGGAAGCACTGGAAGAAGAGATCGCCAGGCTGGAAGCGGAGTACAGTGAGCTGGAAGAAATCTGGAAAGCGGAAAAAGCCGCGCTGCAGGGCACAACCCATATCAAGGAGGAACTGGACCGCGCCCGCGTGGAATTCGACGCGGCCAGACGCGCTGGTGATCTGGGGCGCATGTCGGAACTGCAGTATGGCAAGATCCCGGAGCTGGAGCAGCAGCTGGAACAGGCGGCCAAAGCCGAGACCCAGGAATTCAAACTGTTGAAAAACAAGGTCACGGAAGAAGAAGTAGCCGATGTGGTATCGCGCTGGACCGGCATCCCGGTAGCCAAAATGCTGCAGGGTGAGCGCGAAAAGCTGCTGCACATGGAACAGGAACTGGGCAAGCGCGTTATTGGCCAGGAAGAAGCGGTGAAGGCGGTTTCCGACGCCGTGCGGCGCTCGCGCGCCGGCCTGTCCGACCCCAGCCGGCCCAATGGCGCTTTCCTGTTCCTCGGCCCCACGGGCGTGGGCAAGACCGAGCTGACCAAGGCGCTGGCGGACTATCTGTTCGATACCGAGGACGCCATGGTGCGGGTGGACATGTCCGAGTTCATGGAAAAACACTCCGTGGCGCGGCTGGTGGGCGCGCCTCCGGGCTATGTGGGCTACGAGGAAGGCGGCTATCTGACCGAAGCGGTGCGACGCAAGCCTTATTCAGTCATCCTGCTGGATGAAGTGGAAAAGGCGCATCCGGATGTGTTCAATATCCTGCTGCAGGTTCTGGATGACGGGCGTTTGACTGACGGCCAGGG
>JALXFQ010000051.1 GCA_027067235.1 Gammaproteobacteria bacterium | reverse complement strand
GGTCCGTTTCAGGTCGCCGCCTTGTTTGCGTGCGCCAACGCCCACGCCGCCAACGACGAATCGCCCGTCCGGCAAACGCTGGACGATCAGACTGGGCGATTCAACCACCAGTCGTTTGACCCTGGGTTTGCCACGCAGCAGGGCCAGCAAATCAATATCGGCGTCGACAGCGGCGAGCATCAGGGAAGGCTGCGCCTGATCCTGCTCACGCAGAACCACGTTTTTTGCGGTAAAACTGGGCGTCAGGCCGTGAAAGCGGGTTTCCAGCTGACCGATGCTGACGTTCTGATCTGTCAGTTCGCAAAGATAGGATTCCAGCTGCGCCTTGTAGCGGTCCGCGCCCGGAAACCAGACCCGCGCAGCGACCACCAGCAGACTTGCCAGCAACAGCAGAAACAGCAACAGATACAGGCTCCTGCGGCAAGTGGAACGGACCGGATCACACCATAGCCAGGTTTTCGCCAGCTCGGGCAAAGAACGCTTGTTTCCGGAAGATCTTTCTTCCACTCATGTCACCTTATGTTGGGCCGCTTGCTCCGAACTGGCGGAGGATTATAACGCAGTTATTCAGCGAGCGACGAATTTGCCCCAGCCTCTGGAAGGCTTGAAACGGGCCCCGTGCTTCTGCGCCAGGGATTCCAGCCGCTGAACCAGAACCGCCGCGCCCTGGCGTTTGATGATTCGCCGGACGCCGCCGCTGGAATCGGCCACCAGCCCGCTGCCGAGCAGGGCTGCATCCAGAGTCTGCCAGTTTTTCACGCGCCGGGAATACACGCATTCCACCGCGGCATCAGTTAATCGGAGAAGCAGACGCTCGAATAGTTCCTGCTGCTGTTCCTCCGGCATGCGTTTGCGCATGACGGCCACCGGCAGAAAACTGTTCGCCTGTGACAAGACACCCAGTCTGTAGGGAGCAGGCAGAATGGCACGCAGTTCGGCCGCATCAAGACCGCGAGCATATTCAACTGGTCCATTTAACATGCCGTGTTCCCTGGCTATGCGGTCAATCAGGCCGGCCGGCACGCCTTCAGCCACGAGTATCAGCGCCTCATCAATGACAGCCGCCAGTACCGGCCCGGTGAGAAAACCGCCATCGGGCCGAACCGACACCGGCAGACAACCCAGTCCCAGGGCAAAGGCCCTGGCGACACGCACCGATTTACTGGAAGATTTCCAGCCGGTCGCCAGTTCCAGCAACGGCTGTTTTGCTGACAGGTTCATGGCATGTATGACCAGGGCCTTTCCCGGTTTGCCGGTTTGTGCAGCGTGACAGGCGTAGCCACAGTTCACCAGCATGGTCTGGCGATCGGCTTTGTTCGCTGACAGCAACGGCCATTGCAGCGCCCGCGCGTGGGCAAGAATCACATCGGCATAGGGCAGAGTCTTGCCCTCCCTGTCGACCCCCACGCCGGTCGGGAGGGTGCCTGGCCAGCGCCAGCGGAAACGCCCCCCGCGCAGCCGTTTTCTGGTCAACGTGACAGCCTGCTTCAGACGGTACGCATCGGCATCATGCAGAGTGACCCGCATGCCGTGACCCAGCGCCCGCCAGGCCACAGCCATGTTGGCCTGATTCACCCCGGCCACCAGCAGTTGTTGCGGATACGGCTTCTTGACGGATTTGCTCACCGAGCGCAGATAGTCACGGCGCAGCAACGCGGCATGAATCAGATTCTGCGCTGTCTCGCCAGCCAGCAAGCGGGCGGCATGGCGAATCTCGCCGACCACGAAGGGTTGCGCGGCGGCGCCGTCCTTCTGCCACAATTCGAGCAGTTTATACGGCGCCGGGCAAATGGCAGGCGGCCAGTTTTTGCGCAGACGGCGACGCCACAGGGCGGCCTGCAGACAACGTATCCAGCCAGCATGTTGCCAGCGTTTCCTGATCGCAGGCGAGGTTTCCTGGCGCGGATGGCTGATCATGCGCCGTACGGCGGGAACAACCTGCTCTTCGTTATCCAGCAGGCGGTCAAACATGTCAGCCATAGGTGGCTCGTTATATCCCCACGGCCGCCCTGACAACAGCAGATCCAGCGATTTCGACCCCAGGCGCCGAAAACAGCGGCCCATGCCGCCAAAGCCGGGCACCAGGCCCAGATCCAGTTCGCAGTTGTCAAACCGGCCGTGAAGGCCGATCCACATGTCGCAGGCCAGCGCCAGCTCCAGCCCCGCCAGCGTGGTTTCGCCCTGCAACACGACGACCGTGGGCATGGGCAGAGCAGCCAGCTTGTCCATGACCCGATAGCCGGTGCGATAAAACGCCAGCGCAGCGTTTTCTTCGCCCAGCCCTGCCAGCTGATCCAGATCGAAACCGGCACAGAAACCGGCGGGTTTGTCCGACAGCAGAACCACGCCCTTGGGTTTTTCCACCCGGATTTCGCCCAGAATGGCGTCCAGTTCCTTCAATGCCGCCAGATTCAGGCGGTTTTCCTCCGTGTCGGGCGGGTCCAGATACAGCCAGGTAATGTTTTCCTGATCGGTTTCCGGGCGCCAGAACTCGGGCAGATCGTCAATGAGCATGGGCGGATTCTATACCGAGTTATTTTATTTGACCTTATGCATTGCGGGTTTTAGGCTTCGCGCCATGAAAATCTGGTTAAACGGCGAGCAGACCAATATTGACAGCGAACTGACTCTGGCAGATCTTGCCTCACAGCAGAACCTGGACGAAGTGCGCTATGCCATAGAAGTCAACGAGGAAATCATTCCCCGCAGTGAACACCCCACCCATACCCTGAACGAAGGCGACAAGGTGGAAATCGTGACCGCCATCGGCGGCGGCTGAGGAATCAAGATGACGACAATGAATGATGCGCTCACCATCGCGGGCGTGGAATACCGCTCCCGCTTGCTGGTGGGCACGGGCAAATACCGGGACATGCAGGAAACCGGCGAGGCCATCGAGGCCAGCGGCGCGGA
>JALXFQ010000050.1 GCA_027067235.1 Gammaproteobacteria bacterium | reverse complement strand
GCGCTTGATGAGCCGGTTGCCGCGCACGATGGCCAGATGCGCGCCCGCATAACCGCCCAGCAGCGAACCCAGCAGCAGCGCGGGCAGCCACGACCAGCGAATTTCGCCGAGCATGCCCAGCGTCAATGCGCCCGCGCCATTCCAGAACATGCCTACCAGAATCAGCACATAGGTCACGGCGCGTTTGTAGTCCAGCCCGAACCAGCGCACCAGCCACATGGTCACGAACAGCCCCGTTCCTGACGTGAGCGAGCCGTTGAGAAAACCCAGCGCAAACAGCACGCCGCCGCCAACAATCATGCCCGAGCGATCACGATGGCGCGATTGCGCCACCTGTCCGAGATCCTTGTTCAGCCAGGAGTACACGCCTAGTCCGGCAGTCAGAAAACCCAGAGCGATGGTGGCGACGCGATCCGGTACCTGCAATATCCAGCTCGCGCCCAGCGCCACGCCCGGCAGCCCGGTAGCAAGCAGAAAGGCGGCGAAGCGATAATCCAGGCTTTGCTCGCGCGCATGGCGCACTGTCGCGCCCACGCCCAGGGCAACGCTGGCCACCTTGTGCGTCGCCAGCGCGATACTGAACGGCAGCCCCAGAAACAACAGCGCCGGCAACTGAATCAGCCCCGCGCCACCGCCCGCCAGAGCGGAAAAGGTGTTGGCAACCAGCGACACTACAAACAAAATGAGTTGGTGGGTAAAATCCATGCCGCCATTGTATTCGCGAAGGGCGCAACGCGTTACACTTTCTACTCGAAACATTCTCAGGATTTTTTCATGGTTTCAGGCTCCATTTCCCGCCACCAGCGAGGCATCGCCGGCAAGGCCATTCTTTTTCTTCTGATACTGTTGCTGGCTGGCGCCGGTGCCGCCCGCTTTCTCATGGACTGGGACAAACCCGAGGTCAAGGTGGGACTGAGCACCGATTATTTTTCACTGAAACCGTTTGATATCTTTGTTTCGGACAGTAAATCCGGCGTCAGCAGTGTTCAGGTCAGCCTGGAAAAAGACGGTCAGCGCACCCCGTTGTTCAGCAAGACCTGGGACAGCCCGCAACCCGACGTGGTCGTGACCGTGGACGCCAAAGGCGCCAATATCGGCAACAAGCCCGGCGACGCCACGCTGGTGGTCAAGGCCATCGACGGCGCCGAACACTACATATTGCCCGGCAACACCCGCGAACTGAGAAAACCGGTAAAGCTGGACTTCAAGCCGCCAACGCTGGAAGTGTTGTCCACCCAGCATTATGTCAACCAGGGCGGCGTGGGCCTGGTCATTTACAGCGTATCCGACGACACCGTGGTTCATGGCGTGAAAATCGGCAAACGCTTCTTTCCCGGTTATGGCGGGCATTTTTCCGATCCGCATATACAAATGGCCTATTTTGCCCACGCCTATGATACGCCCGCCAGCGAAACGCCGGTCCTGATTGCCGAAGACGCCGCAGGCAACCGGCGCAAGGCCAGCTTCCATTACCGGCTACGACCCAAAAAATTCCGCGACCGCACCATCGAAGTGAAGGATTCATTCGTCAAGGGCAAGATCACCGACCTGCTCGGCGGGCTCGCCGAAGGCCTTACTGACGAGCAGATCTTCATCAAGGTAAACAAGGATATGCGAGCCAACAACGAGGCCCGCATCAAGCGCATTACCAGCGGCCGCACCAACAAACAATACTGGCAGGGCAAGTTCAATCAGCTCAGCAATTCCAAGGTAGAGGCCAATTTCGCCGACCACCGTTCCTACCGGCTTCACGGCAAAATCATCAACGACGCCTGGCACCTGGGCTATGATCTTTCCGTGACCAGGCATTATCCGGTGGAAGCAGCCAATAACGGCGTAGTCGTCTATGCCGACGACAACGGCATCTACGGCAACACTATCATCATCGACCACGGCATGGGCCTCTACACCCTGTATGGCCACATGAGCAGTTTTGACGTGGAAAAAGGCGACTTCGTGAAGAAAAAGCAGATTATCGGCCGCACCGGCACAACCGGCCTGGCAGCAGGCGACCATCTGCATTACGGTACCTATCTCAACGGTGTTGCGGTGGTACCGATCGAATGGTGGGACGCCAAGTGGATCCGGGACAACATCACGCGCAAAATCGAAGCCGTCAAAAAGGAACTGGGTGGAGCAGCCGGGGCGCAGGAAAAAACCGGCAAATCGTGAGCCGGCGGCTGCTTGCTCTTGCCGCTGTCTCCATCAGCCTGGCACTGGCGCTGCAGTTCTATCTGACCCACAGGCTGCGTCAGAGCGTTCTGGCACAAGCGGCAGCATTCGGCATTGAGCTTGCCTTTCAACACGGCCGGCTGGGCTGGTTTCCGCCGCGACTGATCCTTGAGAACGCCAATGTCTCTTTTGGCGACGATGACAACGAACTTGCCCTGGAAACGCTCGGTTTCAGCCCGGCCTGGAGTGAAAACAGGCCAGCGAAACTGGTCGCAGTCAGCGCGTTGACTGACTTCTCTGAACAGCAGAACCGCGTGCCACTGCAAATTTCCGCCTTGCTGTGGTCGGACAGGCTGCATTCCACCCTGCGCCTGGCCCCTGTGACAGCAACGCTGGCCAATCTGACTTTGAGCGGAAATATCACGCTGCGCAAGGCCGCCGGTCAGCTTGAATACCATGGCGAGCTGAATGCGCCAGCGTTTGACCCGCGAACCACACTGGCCGCGCTGGGTCTGAACGCTGAAGTGGCTGACCCCGACGCCTTGCGCAGCGCCAGCCTGAAAGCCCGGCTGCAAGGCGACCGGTTTTCCCTGAACCTGCACCAGCTGAGCGCCACCCTGGACCAGACCCATGTTACCGGCAGCATTGTCGTGTACGGATTCCATCCGCCCCAGACCCGCATGGATCTGCGGCTCGACAGCATCGACATGAATCGTTACCAGCCGCTGCAGACATTTCCGGAAAATATGGATGACTACGCGCCGAAAGAATCCCCGTTCCAGCTATTTGCCGCTCTGGTGAGCGCTCTGCATGCCCACGGCAAACTGACCGCGGGGAAACTCAAGCTGACCGATGCGCAATACAGCGACCAGCCATTGACCATTGGTGCGCCATGAGGGACTTTGCGCCCAGATTGCTGGCATGGTTCGAGCAGCACGGCCGCCATGACCTGCCGTGGCAGAATACTTGCGACCCCTACGCCATCTGGATATCCGAGATCATGCTGCAGCAGACCCAGGTCGCGACAGTGATCCCCTACTATCAACGCTTCATGGAAAGCTTTCCCGATATCACCAGCCTGAGCGCGGCCAGCACTGACGAGGTACTGGCGCACTGGGCCGGTCTCGGTTACTACTCGCGCGCACGAAATCTGCACAGGGCCGCAAGACTCGTGCAGGAACAGCACGGCGGACGTTTTCCCGAAAACCGGGAGAAAATCATTGCCCTGCCCGGCGTCGGGCCATCGACGGCCGGCGCGATCATGGCTTTTGCCTGGAACCAGCGCCAACCCATACTGGACGGAAACGTAAAGCGAGTGCTTGCTCGCTGTTTCGCCGTGGACGGCTGGCCCGGCACAACAGCGGTGCAAAAACAGCTCTGGCAACTGGCCGACAAGCTGACTCCGGAAACCGAGGTGAGCGCTTACACCCAGGCCATTATGGATCTGGGGGCAACCCTGTGTACGCGCAGCAAACCGCGCTGCGATGAATGCCCTTTCTGTCGCGATTGCCGGGCGCACCAGCAGGATGCTGTCGGCCGTTACCCTGGCAAAAGGCCCGGAAAAACACTGCCAGTGCGCCGTGCCACCTTCCTCGTCATTCGTGACCAGAACAACGCCACTTTGCTGATCAAGCGCCCGCCAGCCGGCATCTGGGGAGGCCTCTGGAGCCTGCCCGAACACGGCAGCGAGGTCGATTCAGAGCGCTGGGCGGCAAATCAGCTCGGCTTGCATATCCGGCCCCAGCCCCCATTATCCTGTTTCAGGCACACTTTCAGTCATTTTCACCTGGACATCAATCCGGTTCCGGCTCGCCTCGTTGACATGAAAAACAAAGTGAACGATAGCGGCGACATGATCTGGCTGAAACCCGGCGATACGCCGCCCGGCATGCCCGCGCCGGTAAAAAAGATAATGGAGAAGCTCCCATGACCCGCACCGTACACTGTCAGAAACTCGGCAGGGAATCCGAAGGCCTCGACCAGCCGTCCTACCCCGGCGAGTTGGGTCAGCGCATCTACGACAACATATCGAAACAGGCCTGGCAGGACTGGCTGGCCCACCAGACCATGCTCATCAACGAAAAACGCCTGAAACTGTTTCGCCCCGACGACCGCAAGTTCCTGGAAAAGGAAATGGAGGCCTGGCTGTTCGGCGGCGAGACCACCGGCATCGAAGGGTTCACGCCGAAAGACGCATAATGCCGCCTGTCGCGCCGGGGCTCGCAGAACGCAGGGCAAAACGGTAGCCAGCGGGGGCCATACCGGCAATGGCTGTGTGCATGCCTTGCACGTATGACCAACGACCAGCGCCGTTGTCGCCATTTCACCCCCAAATAAGCCGTTGTAACTTACTCTGGCCTTCCTTATAATTCCGCGCTCTTTCCGCCATGGCCAGATAGCTCAGTCGGTAGAGCAGGGGACTGAAAATCCCCGTGTCGGTGGTTCGATTCCACCTCTGGCCACCATTTCTTTCTAAGCGACAGCGAGGGCAATTAGCAACCAAAACCAGTAAGCTTTCCCTTCCGGCTGAACAGCCTTCCAGAAACAGAAAATCACCCCACCCAGCAAGGCCGCGCCAAGCAACCGTTGCCAGACATGGTCAATGGACGGAAGAATGACCACGGCACCCAAGGAGCCCTGATTACCGACCACCCAGCCAATCAACAAGAACCAAAATGGATAGATCACCGCTAACAACATGGCGACGCCGAAAGCCTGTGGTGTAAAAGGCTGTACGCCAAACAACTTGTCCGCCCGGCCGCCGGGACGGGCAGGCGCTTCGGGGCCGAAGAAGCGGTTTACCCAATCCAGCAGGCGGTTGAGCAGGTTCAGATAGCCGGCTTTGAGATTGTATTCACGCAGCCGCTGGATACGGGTTTCAAACGCGCCATCGCCGGGGCGACCAAGCAAGTCCCACTCGGCTTTCAGCCAGGCTTTCCAGACTATCCAAGCCGCAGACAGTAACCACGGCGAGGCGGCGAGCAGGGATTTGATAGGTTCGGGCAGTTGATCCATCGGCGTATCGGGGCGCGTATTGTTTCAGTGCGCGATAGTAACGCAAATTGGGTGTTCTATGTGTTATCGCATGGGGTTTGGGGATGCTGGCTCGTTTCCATGTTCTGCGTGGGAACGAGGATTGCTATCCCGCCACGGCTTTCTGTATCAGCGGAATCAACGGCTCCGGCAGGGTGATGTTGCCGGCCAGGGCGAATTCGCGCGCGTTTTCGGACATTTTCTTCCAGGTCTTGCGGATGATGTCGAGCCATTTTTCTTCGTCGTATTCGGGGTGTTTTTCAGCGAATTCGAGCATATAGTGTTCGATAAAAACCAGGTCGGTGACATCTTCCAGGAGCTGGGTATCGGGGTTGACCTTGAGGCCGCGTTTGCCGACAGCTTTTTTCACGCGTTCGATGAATTCGTCGTCGTAACCCACCTGCTCGAGGATTTTGCCGACGGTTTCGGCGTGAAATTTATACAGCTTGGTGCGCCATTGAAGATAGCCCTGGCGGTTCATGGGATAGTCCTTGCGGTCGGATTTCCAGCGCTGGATGTGCTGGGCGCGGATGGCGAGTTTCGGCGCATCGTCGGCGTCTGGGGCGTAGCGTTGCTGCATATCGGCCATGCGCTGCGAGTACAGCAGTTCCTTGGGCCATTCCCTGCCGTCAACGGCGACTTTATTGGGGTCTTCGGCGTTGGCCTGGTCGATAAGTTCAACGGCCTGCTGGTATTTGTCTGTCATGCGGGTGTTCCTGTTGTTTCTTTTGAGGTTGTGGTGTGGTGAAAGTCTACTGGCTGTCGTTGCTGCAGCCTAGCGCATCTGCCCCCCCCTGGGAGCCTGTCGGATTTGTGGCATCGTCACGAAAAAAGTCCAGTTCGAGTCAGATTTTCCGGTATTTTGACTGGGAAGAGCCGTCAGGCGAAGCTGGCTATTTGACGAATAAAGAGCGGGACACGAGCCCCAAAGGGGTGAGGCGCAAGGAAGCACCGAATAACTATGGCCGAATCTGGCTTTTTAGCAGTAGATGGGCTCCTAAGTAAATATCCAATCATGCGGGCAGGCGTATGAAGCGGTGCGCCTGTTCCAGCACAAAGGCCTTGAACGCCTCGGCGGCGGGCGACAGGCGTTTGCCCTTGCGTTGCAGGATGTACCAGTTGCGCATGATGGGGAAGTCTTCCACATCCAGCACCACCAGACGACCGGTTTCCAGCTCCAGCTCTACTGTATGTATGGACACAATACCGAGGCCGAGGCCTGCTTCCACCGCCTGTTTGATAGCGTCGTTACGGGTCATTTCGATGGCGGCATTGAACCGTACGCCGTGGGCATCAAAAAACCGCTGGGTGGCGTTGCGCGTGCCGGAGCCGGGTTCGCGCACGACGAAACTTTCGGTAGCGAAGCGGCTGACGGGTATTTTCGACTCTTTTGCCAGCGGGTGGTCAACGGGCGCTATCATCACCAGCGGGTTCTGCATGAACGCACGGGCTTCCACCTTCAGGCCTTGCGGCGGCTTGCCCATAATCACCAGATCCGGCTCGTTGGCGATGAGCTGGCGCTGCAAAATCTCGCGGTTGGTAATATCAAGACTGAGGTTGATATTTTCATGCTGTTTGGAAAAATCGGCCAACAGGCGCGTGGCGAAATGGCTGGCGGTGGTGGCGACGGAAATGGACAGACGCCCATGTTCCACGCCCTTGATGGCCTCGAACACGGCTTCTGCCTCGTCCAGCAAATCAGCCATGTTGCGGCTGTATTCCTTCATGTGCCTGCCTGCGTCGGTCAGGTAGATTTTCTTGCCCAGTTTTTCAAACAGAGGCAGGCCGATGGCGTCTTCCAGTTGCCGAACCTGCATGGACACACCGGGTTGGGATAAATGCAACTCCTTGGCAGCGGCGGTGTAGCTCATGTTTCGCGCCACGGCGGAAAAAACCTGTAGCTGTCGAAGGGTCAGATTAAGCATCTCTATATTATAAGCATTACCTTATCAATATCATCATTATTATTTAATTTTAATTATGCCTGACACTGGTATAGTGCACGTCCGGTTTGGGGCGGATGCACCACTTTCACCCCGCGAAACAGACATCTAACTCACAGGAGATCACAATGGATCAATCCGGTCGTTACGCAGACTTGAGTCTGAAAGAAGAAGATCTGATCGAAGGCGGCAAGCACATTCTTGTTGCCTACAAAATGGCCCCAAACCCTGGCCATGGTTATCTGGAAGCCGCTGCCCACTTCGCAGCTGAATCTTCCACTGGCACCAACGTGGAAGTTTCCACCACTGACGATTTCACCAAGGGCGTAGACGCGCTGGTTTATCACATTGATGAAGCCACCGAAGACATGCGCATCGCCTACCCGCTGGAGCTGTTCGACCGCAACGTAACAGACGGTCGCATGATGCTGGTTTCGTTCCTTACTCTGGTAATCGGCAACAACCAGGGCATGGGCGATATCAAACATGCCAAAATGATTGACTTCTACATGCCCGAGCGGGCCATCCAGTTGTTCGACGGCCCGGCAAAGGATATCTCCGACCTGTGGCGTATCCTCGGTCGCCCGATCAAGGACGGTGGCTATATCGCCGGCACCATCATCAAACCGAAGCTGGGCCTGCGCCCGGAACCGTTCGCCGAAGCGGCCTACCAGTTCTGGCTGGGCGGTGATTTCATCAAGAATGACGAACCCCAGGGTAACCAGGTGTTCGCGCCGGTGAAAAAGGTCATGCCGCTGGTAGCTGACGCCATGAAACGCGCCCAGGATGAAACCGGTGAAGCCAAGCTTTTCTCCGCCAACATTACAGCCGATGACCACTTTGAAATGTGCGCCCGAGCGGACTTCATTCTGGAAACTTTCGGCTCCGATGCCGACAAGGTGGCCTTCCTGGTGGACGGATTCGTCGGCGGCCCCGGCATGGTGACCACCGCCCGCCGGCAATACCCCAACCAGTACCTGCACTACCATCGCGCCGGTCACGGCATGGTGACTTCGCCCAGCGCCAAGCGCGGCTACACCGCTTTCGTTCTGGCCAAAATGTCCCGTTTGCAGGGTGCCTCCGGTATCCACGTCGGCACCATGGGCTACGGCAAAATGGAAGGCGACGCGGATGACCGCATCATTGCCTACATGATTGAGCGCGATGAGTGCCAAGGTCCGGTTTACAACCAGAAATGGTACGGCATGAAGCCCACCACGCCGATCATCTCCGGCGGCATGAACGCGCTGCGCCTGCCCGGTTTCTTCGAAAACCTGGGCCACGCCAACGTGATCAACACCG
>JALXFQ010000049.1 GCA_027067235.1 Gammaproteobacteria bacterium | reverse complement strand
TCCACCGGCGGGTTGACACTGTTTTTTTCGGTGCCCATGGTCAAACATCCTTCGCGCGTGCTTATCGACATGCTGAAAATGGCTGATGTGCTGGCCACCGGTCTGCAGGGTCAGATGCACGACCCCGATTTCAACGAGGTGTCCGTGGACATGCTGGAAGCCACTTCCGAAGAACTCAGGCAGATGGAGGAAGTCATGCAGGAATTCGGCATACCCGCGGGCAGCGACACCGCCAGACGGCTGTTCTCCCGATGACGCGCGAGAAACAGGACGCGAAAAGCGAGATCCAGTCCCTGCGCGAACAGATCAATTATCACAATTACCGCTACTACGCGCTGGATGACCCGGAAATACCGGATGCCGAATATGACCGTCTGATGCGGCGGCTGCAGCAACTGGAAACCGAGCACCCGGATCTAGTTACCCCCGATTCCCCCACGCAGCGGGTGGGACATGCGCCGCTGCAGCAGTTTCGGGAAGTCAGACATCTGGTTCCCATGCTGTCCCTGTCCAACGCCATGAATCGTGACGAAGTGCTGGCTTTTGACCGCCGCGTGAGGGAAAAACTGGGCGTGGACAGGGTTGAATACGCAGCCGAGCCGAAGCTGGATGGCCTGGCGATCAGCCTGATCTATCGTCATGGCCTGCTGGAGCTGGGCGCTACCCGCGGCGACGGCTACAGCGGTGAAGACGTGACCCAGAATGTACGCACCATCGAGTCCATTCCACTGCGTCTCATGGGGGAGCATGCGCCCGAGTTGCTGGAAGTGCGCGGCGAAATCATCATGCCCAGGGCCGGCTTCGAAAAACTCAACAGACAGCGCCTGAAGCAGGGCAAAAAGCCGTTCGCCAATCCGCGCAACGCTGCTGCCGGCAGCCTGCGTCAGCTCGACCCGCGCATTACCGCCCAACGCCCGCTGGAAATGTACTGCTACGCGCTGGGCAAGGTGCAGGGCGTGAGTTTACCGGATGCCCATTACGACACACTGATGCAGCTGCGCCAGTGGGGCTTGCGGGTAAACCGGGAAATCAGGCGGGTGACAGGCATCGACGCAGCGCTGGCGTACTACGAGGAAATGGCGGTGAAACGCGATGCTCTGCCTTACGAGATTGATGGTGTGGTGTACAAGGTCAATCGCTACCGGCAGCAGGAAAAACTGGGTTTTGTTTCGCGTGCGCCGCGCTGGGCCATTGCGCACAAGTTTCCGGCCCATGAGGAAATGACCACGGTAAAGTCCATCGACGTCCAGGTTGGCCGTACCGGCGCAATCACGCCGGTGGCGCGGCTGGAGCCGGTGGAGGTGGGCGGCGTCATCGTCTCCAACGCCAGCCTGCACAACAAGGACGAAATAGAGCGGCTGGACATCCGAGTGGGAGACACCGTTATCGTGCACCGGGCCGGCGATGTCATACCCAAAATAACGGCGGTGGTGAAAAGCAAAAGGCCGCCAGACGCCCGGCCGTTTGTTTTCCCCGACCACTGCCCGGTGTGTGGCTCGGAAATCATTTTTGACGGCGTCATCGCGCGCTGCAGCGGCGGCCTGTTCTGCCCGGCGCAGGTGAAGGAGTCGCTGAAACACTTTGCCTCGCGCAAAGCCATGGATATCGAAGGACTGGGCGACAAACTGATTGAACAACTGGTGGATGTGGGACTGGTGCGCAACGCCGCTGATTTCTATGTCCTGCGTGAAGAAGATCTGGCCGGCCTCGAGCGCATGGGAGAAAAATCGGCACACAACTTGATTCGGGCCATCGAGGCAAGCAAATCCACCACCTTGCCGGCTTTTCTGTACGCTCTGGGCATACCCGGCGTGGGCGAGGCCACCGCCCTGACTCTGGCCACCCATTTACTGACCCTGGAGGCCATACGCAATGCCGAAATTGAGAAACTGGAACAACTGCCCGATATCGGTCCCGTCGTGGCCGACAATATCCACACCTTTTTCCGCCAGTCGCATAACGCTGAAGTGATCGACCGGCTGATCGAACTGGGCGTGCACTGGCCCGATCCGCAGCCGCTCGCCACTGAATCACTGCCACTGAGCGGGAAAACCATCGTCCTTACCGGCAAATTGGAGGGCATGACCCGGGAGCAGGCCAGAAAACGGCTGCAGGCGCTGGGCGCCAAAGTTTCCGGCAGCGTGTCAAAAAACACCGATCTGGTGGTGGCCGGACCGGGCGCCGGTGCAAAACAAAGCCGGGCCCGGGAACTGGGGATCCGTATCATCGATGAACGGGGCTTGCTCGATCTGCTGGATTCAGGCTAGCTGTCGGCCCGGTTGCGAACAGGGAAAGGGAGCAATCAGTTTTCCGGTACGTCGATTTTGGCTTTTGCCTTCAGCTCGTCCAGCTTGGCCTGCAGGCGTTCCTGCAGGATCAGACCCTTGATCTTTTCCTTGACGCTGTCAAAAGGCGCGATTGAGGTTTTGCGCTCGTCTTCCACCTTGATCACATGCCAGCCAAATTTCGTTTTCACCGGCTCGGGCGTGATTTCGCCTTTTTTCAGCTTTTCCATGCCGGCGTAAAACTCCGGCACTACCATGCCCTTGCGAATCCAGCCGAGGTCGCCGCCGCGTTTGTTGCTGGGGCCGGTGGATTCCTTTTTGGCGGTTTCGGCAAAATCGGCGCCGTCTTTCAGTTTCTTGATCAGTTCTCTGGCCTTTTCTTCCGAATCCACCAGTATGTGACTGACCTTGTATTCCTTGCTGGCGGCCCCGGCAATCTCCTTGTCGTAACGCGCCTTGATTTCTTCGTCGCTGATTTTACCGAACTGGTCCTGCAGCGATTTCAGGGCGCTCTCCACCAGGGCGCTTTCACGCGCCATGGCCATGGTCATGCGAAAATCGTCTGTTTTGTCCATGCCCTGATCTTTGGCGTAGTCAGCCAGCAGCCTGCGTTTGATCATTTCGTTGACGATGGTGTTTTTCATG
>JALXFQ010000048.1 GCA_027067235.1 Gammaproteobacteria bacterium | reverse complement strand
ATGTCCCGCCACAGCCCGGGCGAAGCGTCGGCGTAGCTGTGATAGCGGTAAAAAAGATTGTTGACCAGCGACTTCATGGCCCTGACGGCAGCTATCAGGCGGATTTGCCGGGTTTTGCCGCCACCCTCGCCGGACAGTTCCAGCAGAATGAGTTTGTAACCGTAGGCCAGTTCGGTATGCATTTTCTGCAGCAGCGAAATGCTGTTGCGGGTGCTGGCGGACATCGGAATGGACATATCCCTGTGGGTTTGAAACAGAACGGGGGCAATGCGGCCCAGCGTTTGATCAAATGCATCAAGATTACGCAGGCGCTGGTGCAGCGGCATGCTGATGCGGTTGTGGGCGTACAGTACAGTCAGTATCTGGCGGGCGCTGTCATCACAGTCTGTGGCGAGCAGGTTTAACCAGTTGCGGATCTTTTTCGGTCTTTTTTCTATCTCCGCCAGCCTGCTGTTGTATCGGGGGACGCTTAACAGGGGTGCTGACATGGAGGCAGATTCCTCTTTCCGGAAAAAAATTGCGCGGAGTATAACCCAAAGTGCGGCGTTTGGGGCCATGCGCTGGCCGTTACCGCCCGGGCAAAAAAAAGGAGGCCGGGCGGCCTCCTGAAGGGGCGTTAAACTATTTTTTTCTGCTGCTTTTTTTTGCTGTTTTCGATTTTCGGCTCGCGGTCTTTTTCCTGCTGCTTTTTTTTGCCGTTTTCTTTTTCCCGGATGCGGATTTGCTGCTTGCCTCTTTGCGGGTGGTGGTCTTTTTTCGCGAGGACTTTCTGGTTTTGGTCTTTTTGCGGGTGCTTTTGGCTGAGGCTTTCGGTTTTCCACTGGCTTTGGTCACGCCCCGCGTCAGGGACATGTTCCTGCGGTTGATCTTGAGCAGTTCCTCGCCCACGCCATCAACATTGGTCAGGTCCTGCAGGGATTTGAACGATCCGTGCT
Source organism: Gammaproteobacteria bacterium (assembly GCA_027067235.1). Lineage (GTDB taxonomy): Bacteria > Pseudomonadota > Gammaproteobacteria > QOAV01 > QOAV01 > QOAV01. Next base: position 1,999 of record JALXFQ010000048.1, on the reverse strand, counting down.
TGCGCCGGTAATTGACGATGGCTTTGGATTTGACCGGGCCGATCCCGTTCAGGTTTTCTGCCAGAGCGGCAGCATCCGCCTTGTTGATATTGACGATTTCGGCGTTTGCGAAAGCTGCGCTCACCAGCATGGATGCGGCAAGTATGGCGGCAATGAAATGCTTGATCATGGTTTTGTCCTCTTGTTTGGAAGAAAGTGGTTTTATGGTTGATGAAGTTTTCGGTATGCACCGGAGCGGCTCCGGCTGGCTGCCGATGCCAAATGTTACAAAGACTTTGTGTTCCAGCAAACCGTTTTGCCCCGTTAACCCGTTGCGTTGGACATCGGGGTCAGACTTCATTAAACACATATTACCTATAGGCAAACCGAATGAAAAAATCAAATATAAAACATACAGAGCCAGCAAAAAGGAAAGTCTAACCGGGTTGCTACCACGGAGCCGGCCTGCTTCGGGTGCAACTTGTCAAGGCTTGGATTATCATTCGCGCCTGTTTCCCGGAGGTCGAGTCTCAACATGACCGTTAAAACCCGTTTTGCCCCCAGCCCCACCGGCTATTTGCATATCGGCGGTGTGCGCACCGCGCTGTTTTCCTGGCTGTACGCACGCAGACACAAGGGTTCTTTCATCTTGCGCATAGAGGATACCGACCGCCAGCGATCCACCGAGCAGTCGGTGCAGATCATTCTCGATGGCATGCGCTGGCTGGGGCTGGATGCGGACGAAGGGCCCTATTTTCAGACTCAGCGGTTTGCGCGCTACCGGGAAGTGATCGATCAGTTGCTGGAGCAGGGCGATGCCTATTATTGCTATTGCAGCCGCGACGAGCTCGACGCCATGCGCGAAGCGCAGCGCGCAAAAGGTGAAAAGCCGCGCTATGATGGCCGCTGCCGCCATCGTTCGGCGCCGGCGGCAGGCGTCAGGCCTGTGGTGCGTTTCAGGAATCCCGAGCACGGCACCGTGGTCATCAATGATCTGGTCAAGGGCCGGGTAGTGGTTGCCAACGAACAGCTGGACGATCTGATTATCGCCCGCAGCGATGGTACGCCCACCTATAATCTCACCGTTGTGGTGGATGATCTGGACATGGGCGTGAGCCACGTCATTCGCGGCGACGATCATCTGAACAATACGCCGCGCCAGATCAACCTGCTCAGGGCGCTGGGCGCAGAGCCGCCTGTCTATGCCCATGCGCCGATGATACTGGGCGCCGATGGTTCGCGTCTGTCCAAGCGCCACGGCGCGGTGAACGTGCTGGATTATCGTGATCAGGGCTATTTGCCGGAAGCCCTGCTCAATTATCTGGTGCGCCTGGGCTGGTCTCATGGCGACCAGGAGATTTTTTCCATCGCCGAAATGATCGAATATTTTGATCCCGCCGATATCAACAAATCGGATTCCACCTTCAACCCGGAAAAGCTGCTGTGGCTGAATCAGCAGCATCTGAAAGCGCTGCCGCCACAGGAACTCGCCCGCCGGGCACGACCTTTTTTCGAGGCGGCGGGGATTGATCTGGAGGACGGACCGCCGCTGCAGGCGGTGGTAGAAGCGCAGCGGGAAAAGGCCGCGACCCTGAAGCAGCTGGCCGAGTACAGCACCTGGCTGTATAGGAACGCATTGGTATACCCGGACGCCGTCATCAACAAGCATTTTACAGCGGCGGCGCGTGATGCCTTGGCGGTATTGGCCGACAGGTTCGACAAGCTGGAACACTGGGAGCCCGAAGCCCTGCATGCTACGGTCAGACAGACGGTGGCGGAACTGGGCGTCAAATTCGGTCAGCTGGCGATGCCCCTGCGCATGGCAATCACTGCCGGCAGTCCGTCGCCATCTATTGATCTGACCTTGTTTCTGGCTGGCCGCGAGCGCGTTTTGCAGCGCATCCGGCGGGTCATCGATATTATCGACAATAACGCCTGAACAGGCTTGACCTGCCACATCGAAATCCGTACATTACGCCCGCTCTAGGGGCTATAGCTCAGCTGGGAGAGCGCAACACTG
>JALXFQ010000047.1 GCA_027067235.1 Gammaproteobacteria bacterium | reverse complement strand
CGCGTACCATCGCCGAATTTCGATCAACGTCCCGAGGGTATGGCAGTGGATACCCTGATCATTCACAATATCAGCTTGCCGCCGGATGAATACGGCGGCAACGAAATAGCCGAATTCTTCTGCAACACTCTGGACTGCGATGCCCACCCGTTCTTCGATGAAATTCGCCATGCCCGCGTGTCGGCACATTTCCTCATCCGCCGCGACGGTGAAATACTGCAATTCGTGCCGGTGCATGCACGCGCCTGGCATGCCGGGTCTTCCTGCTGCGAGGGCCGCGTGGCGGTGAACGATTTTTCCATCGGCATCGAGCTGGAGGGCAGCGATCATGTGCCCTATGAAGAGGCCCAGTACCAGACCCTGGCCGCGCTGACCCGCGCCATCAGCGCCTGTTATCCAGCCATCACCGCCGAGCGCATCTTCGGCCATAGCGACATCGCGCCGGATCGCAAAACCGATCCCGGCGAGAGTTTTGACTGGGCCTGCTACCGGCAGTTGCTGGGCGCATGAAACAACTGATACTGGGTGGCGCCCGCTCCGGCAAAAGCGCTCTGGCGGAAAAACTGGCGCTGGAATCGGCGGCGGAAGTGGTTTATGTGGCCACGGCCACCGCCGGCGACGGGGAAATGCAGGCGCGTATTGCGCATCACCGCCGCCGTCGTCCGGCGCACTGGCAGACCATCGAAGAGCCACTGGCGCTGGCGGCCACGCTGCAGCAACACGCTGCAGCGCAGCGTTTGTTGCTGGTGGATTGCCTGACTCTGTGGCTGAGCAATCTGCTGCTGCGGGGTGAACCGGCTCTGCAGCGGGAAACAGCGGCTTTGCTTCAGTGTTTCCCGCAACTGCCCGGGCAGATCATTCTGGTCAGCAACGAAACCGGGCTGGGCGTGGTGCCGGCCGATGCCCTGAGCCGGCGTTTTGTGGATGAAAGCGGGCGACTGCATCAGAGCCTGGTCCCCATGTGCGACCGCGTTGTTTTTACCGTGGCGGGCTTGCCGCAGGTGATCAGGGGGCCGGCGTTGTGAACGAATCATGGTGGCTGGAAACGCCGCAGACGCCCCGCGCCGATTGTGCTGCCGCCGCGCAGCAGCGTCAGAATCAGTTGACCAAACCGCCCGGTTCGCTGGGCCGTGTGGAGCAGTTGGCGGTGCGGCTGGCGGCCATGCAGGGACGTGAACGACCGCGCATCGAGTCAGTATGGCTGAGCATTTTTGCCGCCGATCACGGCGTTGCGGCGCACGGTGTTTCGGCTTTTCCGCAAGTGGTGACCAGCGAAATGCTGCGCAATTTTTCCCGCGGCGGCGCGGCCATCAGCGTGCTGGCGCAGGAACTGGACGCGAAGCTCGAAGTGGTGGACCTCGGCGCGGCGCATGATCCGGGTGATCTGGCTGGCGTGCGCCGGCAGCGCATCGCCGCGGGCACGGCCGACATGACCCTGCAGGCAGCAATGAGCGAAGCGCAGTTGCATGCGGCGCTGGCGGCAGGCCGGGCGGCGCTGGATCGGGCCGGCAAGGCGGATCTTTTTATCGGCGGCGAAATGGGTATTGCCAATACCACGGCGGCAAGTGCCGTGGCCTGTGCCCTGCTGGGCGAAAAACCGCAACGCATGGCCGGACCCGGCACCGGCCTCGACCGCCAGGGCGTTTCCCGCAAGGCCGAAATCATCAGGCGGGCCCTGGCCCGGCATGAAAAACATCTGGCGGACCCGGCCGAAATAGTGCGACGCGTGGGCGGTTTTGAAATCGTCGCTCTGAGCGGCGCCTATATACGCGCCGCCCAGCTCGGCGTGCCGGTGTTGGTGGACGGCTTCATCTGTAGCGTGGCGGCGCTGGTGGCCGTGGCCCTGTCGCCGAAGTTGCGGGACTGGCTGATATTCTCTCATGCATCCGCCGAGCCGGGGCATGCCCGGGTGCTGGCGGCGCTGAATGCGCGGCCACTGCTGGCGCTGGACATGCGTCTGGGCGAGGGCAGTGGCGCGGCGCTGGCGGTGCCACTGCTGAAACTGGCCTGCGTCCTGCATGGGCGTATGGCGACTTTCACCGAAGCGGAGGTGTCTACGGAATGACCAAAGAAGCGATGACGATGGTTGATCTCATGCGTCATGGCGAGCCGCTAGGCGGCATGCTGTTGCGCGGCAGTACCGATCACGCGCTGACCGAAACCGGCTGGCGTCAGATGCGGCAGGCGGTGGAGGGGCGCGATGGCTGGGCGCGTATCGTGTCCTCGCCGCTAAAGCGTTGTCAGCAGTTTGCGCAGGAACTGTCGCAAAGCCGGGCGTTGCCCCTGCGCGTGCATGAAGGTTTTTCCGAGATTCATTTCGGCGCATGGGAGGGACGCAGCATGGAAGATGTGCACGACACCGAACCCGAACGGCTGGCGGCTTTCTGGGCCGACCCGATGAACAATACGCCGCCACAGGGGGAGCCGCTAACCGATTTCCGGCGGCGGGTACTGGCCGCGTGGTCGGAGTTACTGCAGGACTATCGGGGAGAGCATGTGCTGGTGACCGCCCACGGCGGTGTCAATCGCGTGATTCTGGCTGAAGTGCTGGGCATGCCGTTGCAGAATCTGTTTCGTATCGACGTGCCTTACGCCTGCCTCACCCGGATCATTGTCGATCATGTCCACGGCGAGCCCGCGGCGCGTCTGAGCAGCCACGTTGCCCCGTGAAAGAGGCTTTTCTCGCAGCGTTGCAGTTTCTGACCCGGATTCCGGTGGGATCCAGCGCGGGCAGGCAAGGACCCGATGCCGGAGCTCCGGCCAATACGGCAGTATTCTATCCGCTGGTTGGCGCCGTGATAGGCGGCATACTGGCAGTGGCGGCGGCATTGTTGCCGCCTTCGCCGGTCAGCGCTGCCCTGCTGCTTTCGATCTGGGTATTGCTCACCGGCGCCCTGCATCTGGATGGTCTGGCCGACAGCGCCGATGCCTGGCTGGGCG
>JALXFQ010000046.1 GCA_027067235.1 Gammaproteobacteria bacterium | reverse complement strand
ATGCTGTACGACAGATGGATTTCGTCCAGTTGTTGCAGATGGTGGGGCAGGTTGTCCAGAAACTGGCGGTTGCGTGCATCAATACTGACCGCTATTTCGCCGTTTTTGCCGGCATACATGGCGCTCAGCTCCCTGCCGAAACTGGCCAGCATGGAGGCGGGCAGATTGTCCGTGCAGTAATAATCCAGATCTTCCAGCGCCGACAGCGCAACGCTTTTTCCGGAGCCGGAAAGGCCGGTGATAATGGTCAGATTCATGCTGAGCAGCCGGCGGGGAGCGCTTGCCCCGCCGGTTGTGGCGGCGTCAGGCGGAAGCCGCCGAGTCAATGATTTCCTGCTGTTTCAGGGCGCCGCCATTTTTGTGGTGGTCGCGCAGCTTGTTTTTGTAACGCCGGACCTGGCGGTCCAGCTTGTCAGTCATCTGGTCAATGGCCGCATACATGTCTTCTGCTTCACCGTTGGCGTGAATGATGGTGCCCTTGGCGGACAGGTTGCCTTCGCAGAGGTGGCGCGTCTTTTCCACATGCAGCACGACCTGGGTTTTGGTGACGTGATCAAAATGGCGCTGGATGCGTTCCATTTTTTCGTTGACATAATCACGCAGTGCGTCAGTGATTTCCAGATGTTGACCGGTTATTGTTACTTGCATATAACTGACTCCTTTTGTTGTTCGGCTGCTTTGCACAGCCGGTTGAGATCAGGATGCTGTTCCAGACGCATCCTGGTGGAACCCTGAACCAGACCGTCCCGGCTCTGTCGGGGTCTGTCTGCGGCAAGGCGCTTTGCCGTTTTCCGTTGTCAACGGCCAACAGCCGCCGTTGCGGGCGGCGCTTCCCTGCGCCGCGTGCCAGAGCGAATCTGTCGCGTCTGGCTAGATCGTCAGCTTGCGCTTGCTGGATGATGGTATGCCCAGGCTTTCCCGGTACTTGGCGACCGTTCTGCGCGCGATGACGATGCCTTTTTCTTCGAGCATTTTCGTCAGCTTGCTGTCGCTGATGGGTTTGTCCGGAGGCTCGTTCTCGATCAGCTTCCTGATTTCGGATCGCACGGCGGTAGCAGAGCAATCCTCGCCTTCAGCATTTTTGACGTGGCTGGAGAAAAAGTAGCGGAGTTCGTAAACTCCTCTCGGGGTAAGCATATACTTATTTGCAGTTGCGCGCGAGATGGTTGATTCATGTAAATCCAGGGTTTCCGCAATATCCTGCAAAATCATCGGCTTCATGGCGCTTTCCCCCTGTTCGAGGAAGTCGCGCTGGCGTTCGACGATAACTTTAGCGACGCGGTAAATGGTGTCATTGCGACTGTCGATATTCTTGATCAGCCACTGCGCCTGCTGCAGATGTTCGCGCAGATAATCGGTGTCTTTCTTGCTGCCGTTTGCGGGTTTTTCCGCCAGTTTTGCATACGGCTTGTGTATTTTCAGCCGGGGTATGACATCGCGGTTGAGTCTGATTTTCCACTGGCCGTTTTCCTTGCTGACAGTGACGTCCGGCCTGATGTAATCGGTTTTCGAACTGCTGATGGCATACCCCGGTCGTGGGTGCAGGGACTGAATCAACTGTACGGCGGCCTCCACATCTGCAGCCGGCTGGCCGAGCGTTTGGGCCAGGGCGTCGGAATCCTGCCGGGCCAGCAGAGACAGATGCTCGCTGACGATTTCCCGCGCCAGTCGCAGGTGCTGCGGCGGTTCCTGTCGTGGCTGGTCAAGCTGAATCAGCAGGCATTCCTGCAATGATCTGGAGGCGACGCCGGCCGGGTCGAACTGCTGCACCAGCGCCAGCGCCTGTTCAACTTCGTCCAGGCTGACATCGTCGCCCAGTTCGGCCCTGGCCAGACTGCGTATGTCTTCGAGACTGGCGTCCAGGTGACCGCTGTCACCCACGGAATCGATAATCAGCCCGGCCAGTGCTTTTTGCCGCGCGTCCTGGGCCGACACTTCCAGCTGCCAGATCAGGTGCTGGCGCAGATTCTGTTCCGCTGCAGAGCGGTTTTCCAGCAAGTTGTCCGGTAAATCCGAGTTGTTGCGGCGACCCGGCTCCCAGGCCGGATCGGGCGCGGGGTCGCTGGCATCGCGCCATTCACTGTCCTTCAGCTCGAATTCCTGTTCGACTGGCGCATCGCTGCTGGCGACAGTATCGGTGGCGCTGGGGCCGTCCTTTTCCACAACCACGGTTTCGGCCGTACCCAGCGAGTCGTCCTGTTCCAGTAGTGGATTGGTCTCCAGAGCCTCCTGGATTTCGGTCTGCAGCTCCAGCGTGGAAAGCTGCAGTATGCGTATGGCCTGCTGGAGCTGCGGGGTAAGCGCCAGCCGCTGACTCAATTTGATATTGAGTGTTTGTCTCATGCCATTATTGTAGCCAAGATGGAGAGAGGATAAAGGGATATGGCACAAATAATGCAGAGCTGCCGCTGCAGCGCCCTGTGCAGGGCTGCCGGGAAAGGCGGGAATGTCCGGGTTACAAACGGAAGTTCTTGCCCAGGTAGACTTCCCTGACCTCGCGGTTCTCGAGGATTTCAGCCGGGGTGCCGTCGGCAATGATGCGCCCCTGGTTGACGATATAGGCGCGATCGGTAATGCCCAGGGTTTCACGCACGTTGTGGTCGGTAATCAGTACGCCGATGCCGCTGCTTTTCAGGTGGGAAATGATGGTCTGGATATCCATTACCGATATCGGGTCGATGCCGGCAAAGGGTTCGTCCAGCAGTATGAAGGACGGGTTCAGGGCCAGCGCGCGGGCGATTTCCACCCGCCGCCGCTCGCCGCCGGACAGGCTGATGCCCAGCGCATCGCGCTTGTGGCCGAGGCCGAATTCATCGAGCAGTTCGTCCACCCGGCGGGCGGCGTCCGCGGCGCCGATGTTTTTGCGCGTTTGCAGCACCGCCAGTATGTTTTCTTCCACCGTCAGACGGCGAAACACCGAAGGCTCCTGCGGCAGGTAGCCCACGCCCATGCGCGCGCGCACATGCAGCGGTTTGGCGCTGATGTTTTCGTGGTCGAGACAGACCGAGCCTTCGTCTGCCCGTATCAGCCCCACCAGCATGTAGAATGAGGTGGTCTTGCCGGCGCCATTGGGCCCGAGCAGGCCGACAACTTCGCCGCTCTGCACATGCAGGCTGACCTCGTCAACGACCCGGTTGCCCTTGTAGGATTTTGCCAGCCCGGTGCCGGCCAGCACGCTCATTGCGCGGCGGGCTCGGCCGGAGGCAGCGGTGGTGTCTTTTTCTTCAGCGGTATCACCATCTTGGCCCGGCCGTTGGGAGCAGCGGCGGGTTTGCCTGCGGCCTTGCCGCCCGATTTCCTGGGCGCGGCCTTGACGCTGGAGGTGCCGCCCTCGATTTTCAGCCGGTCGCTGGTCATGTTGTAATGAATCGAGGCGCCGCGAGTGGTGTCGCGGCCCTGGGTGAGCGAGGCGCCGCCATACATGTGAACGGTATTGGTCGGGTAATCCAGTTCCATTTTCCTGGACCTGCCGATCACGTCTTCCTTCTTGCCGTCGGGCCGCTGCCGGAATACGGCCGGGTTGCCGTAGGCGATGGCGTTGGTGATGGCGCCGTCGCGCATCATGACGACCACCTTGTTGGCTTTCAGTCGCATGGAGCCCTGCTCGATATGGACATTGCCCGAATAGGTGCGTTTTCCGGTCTTGAAATCCATGTCGATATTGTCGGCATCTATGGTGGCGGGTTGATCCTTATCGGATTTCAGCGCATGGGCCGGGCCAGACATGCCGGCCAGCAGACAGCCTGTCACAAGGGCGGATATCAGTAGAACGCGCAGATTTGAATGGTTGTTTTTCATGTCATTGTCCAGTTCAGCTGTGGCTTTTCTTTTTTGACGTAATGGGTTTTTTCAGGCGGATACGCATCTTTTTGGCATATTGGGTGCGTCCCGCGTAGGTATCTGTCCGGCCTTCCACCACGCGGACCTTACCGGTCAGGTGAATTTCCTCGCCGCCTGGCGTCAGCCAGCCCGTCTCCGAGTAAATATGGGTCGGTTTGGTCGAGCCCGGTAAATATTGCACGATATGGGGGTTGTCCACCAGAGCCGTGTCGTCGTCCGGATAGTGCACCAGCCGGTCGCCTTCCAGAATGTACTTCAGCTTGCCCTGATCATCCATGCCGCGGGCGGTAAAATTTTCCACATAATAATCCGGTTCGTCGGTATGACCGCCCTGGACGGCCTCTTCCGACTCGCTCAGCAAGCCGTACTGCAGCCACCAGGTCAGGCCGGTAAAGACGATACCGAGAATCAACAGGGCTATTTTTTCCAGTAAGCGCATGGTTTATTCAGACAAGCTGGCGTTTTGCAGATAGACTGACATCATGCGCCCGTAGTTTCCCTGCGCATGCATCAGCAGCTCGCATAGCTCGCGCACCGCGCCCCGGCCGCCGGCGCTGGGCGTTACCCAGTCGGCGTACTGCCGTGCCAGATGATGGCCGTTGGCGACCGAGACGGCAAAGCCGCTGCTGAGCATGACGGGCAGATCCACCACGTCATCGCCGGCATAGGCGATCTGTTCCCGGGTCAGCCCCATTTGCTGCTGCATGGCCTGGAATACCGGCAGTTTGTCGGCGTGGCCCTGGTGCAGATGGGCAATGCCCAGATCCTGCATGCGATGCTCCACCAGAGTGGATTTGCGTCCGGTAATCACTGCCACGGTGACGCCACTGTGTTGCAGCATTTTCAGGCCATGGCCATCGAGTGAATTGAACGCCTTGTATTCCTGGCCGTTATTGTCAAAGAAAAGGGCGCCGCTGGTCATGACGCCGTCCACGTCCAGAATCAGCAGGCGGATCTTCCGCGCCTTGTCCAGGACGGATTCGGCTACCGTAAAATCCGGTCGCAGTGGATTCATTTCGGCGCTGGCGGCCATTACACCACGCCCGCCTTTAACAGGTCGTGCATGTTCAGGGCGCCGACCACCCGCAAGTCGTCATCCACCACGAACAGGCCGTTGATCGAGCGTTTTCTCATCAGGTCGACAACTTCCGCGGCCAGTATGTCGGCGCCGGTGGTGACCGGGTCACGGGTCATGACATCGTCGATTCTGCAGTGATACACGTCTACGCCCTGGTTCAGGGCGCGGCGCAGGTCGCCATCGGTAAAAATGCCGATCAAGCGGTCATTGTCATCCACGATGCCGGTGATCCCCAGCCCCCTGGAGCTCATTTCCACCAGTGCTTCGCCCAGCGGCGCGCCGGAGCGGACCAGCGGTATTTGCTGGCCGGTATGCATGATGTCTTTGACATATAACAGCAGGCGCTTGCCGAGAGCGCCGCCGGGGTGCGAGCGGGCGAAGTCGTCGGGAGTGAAGCCACGCGATTCCAGTAGCGCCACCGCCAGCGCGTCGCCCATGGCCAGGGCGCTGGTGGTGCTGGAGGTCGGCGCCAGGTTGAGCGGACAGGCTTCCTTGTCGACGCCGCAGTCCAGCACCGCGTCGGACTGTCTGCCCAGGGTGGAGTCCCTGCGCCCGGTGAGGGCGATGAGCTTGATGCCCATGCGTTTGATCAGCGGCAGGATAGTCAGTATTTCCGGGGTTTCGCCCGAATTGGACAGGGCCAGAACGATATCGCCGTCGGTAATCATGCCCAGGTCGCCATGACTGGCCTCGCCGGGGTGGACGAAAAATGCCGGGGTGCCGGTGCTGGCCAGCGTGGCGGCGATCTTCCCACCGATATGGCCGGATTTCCCCATGCCGACGACAACGACCCGGCCATTGCAGGCCAGAACCAGCTGGCAGGCCAGCACAAAATCGTCATCAATACGGTTGACCAGTTGAGCAATGGCCTGGCTTTCCAGATTCAGCACCGAGCGTCCGCTGGCCTTGATTTTGTCATCCGTCATGTAGGTGAGTGAGTGCTCAGGAGCCGGCAGTATAACCAAGGTATGACAGATACGCTATGTAGATTGCCACAAACACCGCCCCCTCCACGCGGTTGATGCGGGCACGCCGGCCGCGGGCGAACAGCAGCAGCAGGACAGCGAGTCCGAGCATCACCGGTATATCGCGGTTCATGGCGTCGGGGTCCACCGCCACACCGCCGAAAACGCCCGGCAGCGCCAGCACGCCCAGCATGTTGAATATGTTGGAGCCGACGACATTGCCGATGGCCATGTCGTGTTCGTTTTTGAGTGTTGCCGATACCGACGCCGCCAGCTCTGGCAGGCTGGTGCCGATGGCGACGATGGTCAGACCAATGACCAGATCACTGACGCCGAAAAAATGCGCGATATTGGTGGCACCCCAGACCAGAAGCTTGGAACTGATCAGCAACAGGGCCAGGCCGGTGATGACCCAGAACAGCGAGCTGCCGATGGTGCCGGTTTGCGGAATTTCTTCCGCGTATTCTTCTCCCAGTATGTCGGTTTCAACGTCCACTGCTGGTGGTTGATCCTTGCCCAGCGCCAGCCGCACGGTGATGATCAGAAAGGCCGCCAGCGCCGCCAGCAGTATCGTGCCGTCCAGCCGGTCGAGCAAGCCGTCTCTCATCAGCCAGCTGGCCAGCATCATGGCGAAAACCATGGCCGGATACTCGCGCCGGATGACGCCGGACTGGATCAGCAGCGGCCGAACCAGTGCCGATACACCCAGCACCAGGGCGATATTGGTGATGTTGGAGCCGATGGCGTTGCCCACCGCCAGGCCCGGCGCATGTTCCAGCGAGGCAATGGCGGAAATGAGCATCTCCGGCGCCGAGGTGCCAAAGCCGATGATGGTCAGGCCAATGACCAGCGGCGATACGCCGAGTATGCGCGCCAGCCCCGCTGCGCCATCAACAAATCGGTCGGCGCTCCAGGTCAGGATGATGATGCCGGCGACGACGGCGAGTACAGATAACGGCATGGCGGGTTCCGGGTCAAAAAGCAGGGTGTTTTAAGGTTATTTCATGCCAAATGCAACTGATACGGGCGAATGCTATTCCAACATGCGGTGAATAGGCGGCCGGTTTCGTGGAATAACCGGCGCGCGGCGACGTCCTGATTCTGCCAATGCTTAGAAACCGGTGAAAATTCAGCTTGACTCTGGCTGAATACCATCTATAAATGAAGTCAGCTCTACACGATGGCATGATAATGGTTCTCGTTTTGGCAAGGTGGTACGGGTTCTGGTAATCTCTGTCTCGCGTATTCTGAACAACTAATATAACCTAACCAAGTGTCTCAATTATGTCTGAACGTGTTTATAACCAGTATTGCCCGGTAGCAAGGGCTATGGAAGTTGTTGGCGGTCGCTGGACCATGCTCATTATCCGTGAACTGTTTTCCGGACCCAAGCGCTACACCGATTTCATGGACCGTCTGCCCGGTATCGGCACCAACATGCTGGCGGCGCGCCTGAAGGAACTGGAAAACGACAAGGTGATTGTCAAGGCCAAGCTGCCGCCACCCGCTGCGTCCACTGTTTACGAGTTGACCGAGTTCGGTCACATGCTGGACCCGGTAATTACCAATCTGGCCAAATTCGGCCTGCATTTCCTCAATCCGCCGCGCCCGCGCGATCAGTATCGTCCGAGCTGGGTGGTGCTGGGCCTGCAGGCGTCCTTCCGACCGGAAGAAGCCAAGGGTGTCGACGAGGCGTATGAGTTCCGCGTTGATGGCGAGACTTTTCATGTGGTGGTGGAAAACCAGAAAGTGCGTGCCGCCCTGGGTCCGGCCTACAAGCCGGATATCATTATCACTGCCAAGAAGCGTGAAATGGCCATGCTCGCCGAGGGTAAGGAAATCCCCAGGAAATCCTGGGATTCCGGCAATATTTCGGTTACCGGCAGCCAGGCGGCGCTGGATCGCTGTCACAAGATCTTTGGTTTGCCGGGTAGCCCGAAAGTATCGGGAAAATAGGGTTTGCGAGGGGTGGCAGGGCGCTGTGCTGGCGTCTGCCTTGCGCGGTTATCTCTGCAGCAGAGCCCGCGCCCATAGCGCCAGCCCCAATATGCCGGTAATCCAGCCGGCGACGGGATAACCGCGCCACCCGGCCAGAGAGTCATTCAGCCCGAGCAGGGCGGAAGCAACGATCAGCCCGGAGCCGGCGATGGTCAGTCGCAACCGCCGCTGATTCTGCGCGCTTTCACGCCGCAGCCTCTCCAGTTGTTCCGATTCCCATTGCAGCTTCAGCTTGCCGGTTTGCGCCGATTGCAGCACATCGTGTATCAGCCCCGGCATTTGCGGCGCCATGTGGAACCAGTCGGGGCCGTGTTCCTTGACGCCTTCGATCAAGCGCGCCGGGCCGCGTTGCTGTTTCATCCACTTTTCCAGAAACGGCTTGGCGGTTTCCCACAGGTCCAGGTCGGGGTAGATCATGCGCCCCAGGCCCTCGATATTGAGCACGGTTTTCTGCAGCAGCACCAGTTGCGGCTGTATTTCCATATTAAAGCGTCGGGCGGTGCGGAACAGGTCCACCAGAAAGCGGCCAAAGGAAATATCTTTCAGCGGCTTGGCGAAAATCGGCTCGGAAATGGTGCGAATGGCGGCCTCGAATTCCTCGATGGGCGTATCCGGCGGCGTCCAGCCGGCGTGGA
>JALXFQ010000045.1 GCA_027067235.1 Gammaproteobacteria bacterium | reverse complement strand
CCTTTTATCGCCATCAACTGCGCAGCAATCCCGGAATCGCTGCTGGAATCCGAACTGTTTGGCTACAAGAAAGGCGCCTTTACCGGCGCTGACCGCAACCACACCGGTCTGATCGAGTCAGCCAACGGCGGCACCCTGTTTCTGGACGAGATCGGCGACATGCCGCTGGAATTTCAGGCCAAGCTGCTACGCGTTTTGCAGGATCGGGAAGTTCGCGCGGTGGGTTCGACGCAATCAGTACCCATCGACATACGGCTGATCTCGGCCACCAACGTGGACCTGGAAAAATCTGTGGAGCAAGGCGAATTCCGCGAAGACCTGTATTACCGCCTCAACGTGGTCATGCTGGAGCTGCCGAAACTGGCCGACCGGCGTGAAGATATTCCGCTGCTGGCCAATCATTTTCTGGCGCAAATGCATCAACGCGGCGAGCAATGCATCGGCAAGTCGTTCTCCCCCGAAGCCATGGCCCTGCTGATGGCGGCACCGTGGCCGGGCAACATACGTCAGCTGCTGAACGTGGTGGAGCAAGTGGCGGTGCTCAGCACCACGCCGGTCATCAGTGAAAACCTGGTAAGAAAGGCACTCCGCGGCAAAACCGGCGATGTGGTGCCTCTGGCGGAAGCGCACAGCCGCTTCGAACACGACTATCTGGTACGCATCATGCAGATGACCCATGGCAACGTAACCCATGCTGCGCGCCTGGCCAAGCGCAACCGCACTGAATTCTACAAACTGCTGCATCGGCATCGGCTGGATCCGGAACTGTTCCGGCAGACCCGGTCGATAGCGCACCCCAAGGGCGCCACGTAGGGCCTGGCAAGCTGTTGAAAATTAAGGAAGCGGGAAGCTGCGTTTTCCGCTTCCGTGGTTGAAAAAATCCAGCTGAGAAACTCGTCAACGTCCGGCTAGTCGAGCTGCGGAAACAAGGCCTCCAGCCGACTGATATCACCGCGCCGGAACAAGTCCAGGGCGGCATTGCCCAGCGACTGCCAGCGCTCCGTACCCTGCTCTGCGACAGCCTTGATTGCGCCAATTCGCCCGCCGCGCAACCATTGCCCATACGCTTCGGACAGCTCCGGGAACAGCAGCTTGCGCATGCCCCGGAAATGCGCAAAGTAGTAATGGAGCAGACCAGGCTCGTGTTCAGCCAGAATCCTGGGCAAGGTCACCAGACAGTCGGCAAGATTGTCCCGGATGGCGCGGATGATGAACTCGGCCTTGCTGCGTGGACAGGCCTGCAGCATATCTTCCCACTGCTCGCCCAGCTGCTCGCCCGCCATGACTTCGCCCATTTCATGCCAGATAAGGATTTCCACTTGCTCATCAGTGAGTTGGTCCAGTACGCGCTCGAGATCAGGATTCGGGCCGAATCGCGCCATCAACCGACCCATGGGTGTATCCGGCCTGCTTTTGCTCCACTGCCATTCCTCGATCTGCGCCCAGACAGCGCGGCGTAGCGATTCATGGCGAATGAAAATCGTATTGTCGCGCATCATCGCCGGCGGCGCTTCCAGATCCCGGGCATATTCGCATGAGGACAGATAAACCTGTACCGGGCCGCAGCGCTCCTGCCGCAGCAGCTTGCCGACATAGAAGTTAGGCTTGCTGAACAGACCGTATCCGCTGGAATAGACGTAGCCGAGGGGCAGCAACTGGCTGTTGATTTCAGCCATGTCGTAGCAGTCCACATCCTCGCCCGGCAAGGGCAAGGGCGCAAAATCCTGCTGCTCGCAGCCATCCCACATATTTTCCCGGCTCACCAGCCAGTCGCCAAAATCGGCCTTGGCGATTTCCCCGGTCAGCGGTATATCCTGCTCCCAACGGTACAAGTCGCGCATTTTCAGCAAAAAAATGCACATGGTGTAATTGCCAGCGTAACGGGCATCGGAAATGTGGCAATTGGCCTGAACAGTATCGAGAATGGAACCGATATTGAGTTTGGCGTTCATCAAGCGGACCTCGTGAATGCGTACGGCAACAGTGTGCGGGAATTGACGAGGGAGTTCAAACAAGCGACCAAAGGCAGGGCCGGGCATCGACAGTATTCCATGGCCGGCACGCCGCTGCTGTGCATTTTTTTTGGCTCCGCATCAGACTCGGCAACGTCCCTCTCGGCCATCCGAGGTTGTTTTCTTCATCGAAGTCAGACTCGGCTCACCGCTCTCGGCCATCCATGGCCTCCGGGACGTACCTACTTCCTGTAGGCAAAAAACGGCCCGCGTTTAGCGGGCCAAGATCCAGGGATCAACCAAGGAAAGGAAGCAAACTGGCTGTTCAGACCATTTGCGAGGAATATCAGGGCCGGATGTAGCTGTATCCCTGCTCCTGCAGTTCAACAATACGCAGCACACCGGCGGGAACGACTTTGACGCCTTCCACCAGCACCGGCTTTTTGCCGGTTTTCTTTTCGATTTTTTTCATGGTGTTGGCACAGGCGCTGAATGTAATGTCCTGCATGGCCAGACTCGGTACGCGCTTGGACTGTGCACTCTTACCGGTCAACAGTCCGAGGCCGGGGCCGTAGGCGACGATTTCCACCTCGACGCCATCCGGGCCCAGCGCCTTTTGCAGGTTTACTGCATTGTTCAGGGCGATTTTCTGTACCGTTTCATCAGCGCTGCTGACCTGTATGACCACTTTCTTGACGCCATCGGCCTTCATGGAGTCGTCAGCTGCTGCAACACCGCCAAACAGTGACAGCGCCAGCATAAATGCCACGATCTTGTTCATTTCAATTCTCCTTCGGTATAACGTGTTGTGGTGAAATTATTGTTATTGCGCCATCATCCTCTGAGATACATCCATCCTTTTTTCTGCAATTCCATAATCCTGGCGACACCGGAATCAACGACATCCGCATCCGGCAGCAAACCAATCTGCTTGCCAAGCTGTGCCTCTAGCGCGGTTTTTGTGCTCAGGCAGGCGGCAAAGCTGACATTGCCATAGCGCGACGTTATGTCGTGAATCCGGCTGGCAAATGGCGAACCTTGCCGCAACATCAGCAAGTTACGCCCATTCTCGATGACCTCCACCCGAATCGGCTCGCCGCGTTTTTTGTAATCCGCCAGCAGATATTCGGTCTGGTCCAGCAACTGATCCGCGTCCGCCACTGAATCACTGCTGAAATGCAGTAAAACGCGGGTCAGGGGGCGTTCGGCCTGAGTGGCCACAACCCCGGCAGCCTGACCTGACTGATAGCTCTCCCAGGCAAACAGCAGGGCGCTGGAAACCAGCGCCAGCAACACAGCCGCGATGGCAGCGGTTTTCACCGGTACGCAGGCCTTGCGTCTGGCCGGCTGTTGCATGGCGTTCCATACGCCTTCCCAGCGCGTGGAACGCACCATGTACTTGAGCGAAAGCAGATCATCAATCTGACGCTGTAACACCGGGCTGGTGTTGATACGATCCCGCACGTTGCGGGATTCTTCCGGATCCAGCTCACCGTCGATGAAAGCATTCAATATTTCTTCAGAAACCTGGCTCATTTGACTCTCCTTAATGCTGCCCTGCCGCTCCTCTTGCCTTTCCTCTCCATGGTGGTTTCTTTTAATAACAGGTCTTTCAGTTGCGACCGGGCTCTCGACACCCGGCTCATCACCGTACCGATGCGTATCTCCAGTATTTCCGACACTTCCCGGTACGAATAGCCCTCCACATCCACCAGCGTGATAATGCGCCGGTGGTCGTCGCTGAGCGCCATCAGTGCCATGCGCACGCGCTCGACTTCACGGCTCTGCTCCAGTTGTTCCTGCGGACCGAACTCGTCGATCTGGGTATAATCTTCCACCGGCACGAACTGACGCCGTGCCTCCAGCCGCTTGCAATCGCAGAAACAGCGGTTCATGATGGTGAACAGCCACGATTTCAGCGCTTTCTCGTCACGCAGCTGGTCGATCCGCGTCAAGGCGATGGAAGCTGTTTGCTGAACCAGGTCACGGGCCAGATTCGCATCGCGGCACCAGGACATGGCCAGACGCAGCATATCGTCGTAATAGCCCTCAATCTGTTGCGCCAGCCGGCGCCTTTTCATAAAAGCAAGTTTCATTTGCCTATTGGACGCAGCGCCCCCATTTTTATTCCGCCCGTAGCCAAAGCGGGAAATTGATCATTGTTGGTAATTTCGCTTGAATATCGCCCAAGCATATCAGGAGTCAAACGCCCATGGCCGTCAGAATGAAAACCCGCTGGCATCGCTCCCGGCGCAGCCGCCGCAATATCGAAGGCTCCAGCCGCGAAAAAACCCTTGCCGATCTCGGCAGCCTGGTCGCCATCAACATCTGGAAACTGGCGGAAGAAACCTACCGGCGCATGCTCACGGACGAGTTCAAGATACTCAGCGACGAGCAGCAGCTCGGCATGTTCAAGGAGTTTATCGCATTCCAGATACCGATAGTGGATCGTATGGCCTATGGCCATTATGATGACGATAAACGCGCAGAGCTGATTCAGGGCGTGGCGAAATCCCTGGTCGAAAACATGCACAATAACGCCACCGAAATACTCGGCCCGGGTGACCACGGCAGCGAATTTATCGCCTTGCTGAACCAGCGCATGTCGGAATATGCGCAATGTCCGTTCGATGCCCGGGAGGGTCCCGGATTCGGTTTCAGGCGTCTGTTGGGCGCGAAAATTTCCGATTTGCTGGCGACGACCGACAACAAATGGGTGATCGAACATGTGGCGGAAGTGGAAGCGCCGGAACTGATCAAACAGATTCAGCGCCTGACCCGGGGAACGCTGGGCTTGCCAAGAGCATGAACGGTACGGCGTCGCTGGTTCCGGGCACATGTAGCGGGCAAAAAAAAGGAGCGCCATGCGCTCCCTTTTGGATTTCGCCCGCAGCGAAAATCAGATATACAGCGTGATATCCGCTTCGCCGGCGAATTCGAAAAATGTCGCGGCGCCGCCATATTCGACATTGTCGATGAAATCACTGTGTTCGAAACCAAACAGCTCGACTGTCATCTGACAGGCAATGAACGTTACTTCCGCTTCCTGGCACAGCTCGCGCAATTCCGGAATGGTGGCCACGCCGTTGTTGGCGATGGTCTTTTTCATCAGCGCCGTCGCCACGCTTTCATAACCGGGGACGTTGGCCTGAATGATATTGGGTATGTTCCAGTTGATGCTCTTGAACCAGCTCGGGCCAAACGGCATCTTCATGGGCATGCCGGGATTGCCCAGCGGGCTTACTTTCAAGCCGCTCAGGTCCTTGCGCAGCATCTGCAGACCGTAAAAAGTAAAGAATATCTGGGTCTCGTAGCCCAATGCGGCGGCCGTCGAAGCCAGAATGAAAGGCGGGTAGGCCCAGTCCAGGGTACCCTTTGTGGCAATGATCGCCATTTTCTTTTCGTCAGACATGGTGCCTCCTGTGGGCCTACGCCCTGAAAGTTAGGCCGCGCCGTCCGGCTTATAGCCGGAGCGCCGCGGTCGGATGATCAGCTCAGGCTTTCTTGATCTCGAAGATAAAATCACCGCCTTCCTCGCCGCTGGAAACCATTTCGTTACCGGTCTGGTTGCAGAAAGCTTCCATGTCCTTCACAGAACCCGGGTCAGTGGATACTACCTTCAGGGTCTCGCCAGACTCCATCGTGTTCAACATTTTCTTGGTACGCAAAATCGGTAAAGGGCAGTTCAGACCACGTGCGTCCAGTTCTTTATCAGCCATTTTCTTCTCCTGTTCGGGCACTTCGCCCGCTGTGAAACAATTACACCAAAAAATTGGAGGCCGTATCATCGGCGAACAGGCCTGATTTTGCAACCTTGCTGTCACATTCGCCAGTCAAATCTGCGTAAAAATCCGGCTACCCGGACAATGATTCGGCAGTTTGTTGATCTGGATCATGTCGTGGAACCGGTCCGAACCCTGTTGTCCACGCGCCCGGGAACTTTCTCATACAACCGTCTTAATGTCAAAGCCGCCCTTGCCGCGGGCCGGGGAATTATTCATAGTGAACAATGTCCCAGAGCAACCAGGCCACAGGGCGGATAAAAATGCGTTTACACTCTATTCTGACAGTTTCCCTGCTGCTGTTCGGCAGCGCTGCCCATGCCGATGCCATCGACGATCTGCCCGACTTTGGCGACGCCTCCGCCGCCGTCATCTCGCCAGCTGAAGAAAAGCGCATTGGCGAAGAATTCATGCGCGACGCACGCAAGCACATGGATATAGTGGACCAGCCGGTACTCACCGGGTACATCCAGAATCTCGGCCAGCGTCTGGTCAATCATTCCGATCAGACAAGGCAGAAATTCACCTTTTTTGTCATCAGGGACAACAGCATCAACGCTTTTGCCGTACCCGGCGGCTATGTGGGCGTGAATACCGGCCTGATTCAGGCGGCGGACAGCGAATCAGAACTGGCTTCCGTACTGGCGCACGAAATCACCCATGTCACGCAGAAGCACATCCCGCGCCTGATTGCCCAGCAGAAACAGTTGCAGGGTCCGGCCACGGCTGCGCTGCTGGCGGCCATGATACTGGGCGGCCAGGCTGGCGCTGCAGCATACACCTTGACAGCCGCCTCCGTCGTCAACCGGCAGTTGTCTTTTACCCGTGATTTCGAACGCGAGGCCGACCGCCTCGGCATACGGCTGCTGGCCAAATCCGGCTTCGACCCCAACGCCATGCCCGCTTTTTTTGAAGCGCTGCAAAAAAACACGCGCATTTACTCCGGTTCCGCACCGGAATTTCTGTTGACCCACCCGGTCACCACCGCGCGTATCGCCGAATCACGCAGCCGCGCGGCCAATTATCCGTTCAAACAGGTGCCAGACAGCAAGGATTTCCACTACGCCAGAGCACGCGTGAGAGTACTCGACACCAACGACCCGGTGGATGCGGTGCGTTATTTCCGGCAGCAGCTCCAGAACCAGTCTTATGTATACGAGGAAGCCGCTCGATATGGCCTGGCGCTGGCGTTGAAGGCCAACAAAAAGATCAAACCCGCGCTACAAACCGCCGACATGCTGATCGCCAGACACCCGGACGATTGGCGTTTTCCGGCGCTGAAGGCGGAAATCTTCTCGAGCGCGGGCCAGTATGGGCAAGCCATTCGTTATTATCAAAATGCCCGGCGGCTGGATGACAACACCGTCGTCTCCCGCTATCTGGCGGAATCCTATCTGGAAGCCAACCGCATGGCTGACGCCCGTAAGCTGTTGCGTAAATTATTGCGCCGAGCCGGCGACGACCCCGACCTGCATAAAATGCTGGCGCGCGCGGAAGGCGGCCTCGGCAACAAGTTTGATGCGCACCGGGAAACGGCTGAATACTACATACTCACCGGCGACTCCGATCAGGCGCTGGAACAACTCAAACTGGCGAAGGCGCATGCGGGCCGCAACCATTATCGGCTGGAAAGCATCGAAGCGCGGATTGACGAAGTCAAAGACAAAATCAGGCAACAGGCCGACGAGAAGTAATAGGGAAAGAGACCGCACATTTCCCCCGGCAATTCGGCAAGTCGCGTTTTCAGCCCCTCTCCATTACAATCCGGCTTTTTCTAACGCGACGCCGATGAACCAACCCATACGCCTCACTGAATACAGCCACGGCTCCGGCTGCGGCTGCAAGATTTCGCCGAAAGTGCTGGATGTCATCCTGCAATCCAGCCTGCCAAAACAGCTCGACCCCGCGCTGCTGGTGGGCAACAGCTCGCGCGACGACGCGGCGGTTTATGATCTCGGCAACGGTGTCGCCATCGTCAGCACCACCGATTTTTTCATGCCCATCGTGGACGATCCTTATGATTTTGGCCGGGTCGCCGCCACCAACGCCATTTCCGACATTTACGCCATGGGCGGCAAGCCGGTGATGGCCATCGCCATTTTTGGCTGGCCGCTGGACAAACTGCCGCCGGAAGTTGGCCAGCGCGTGGTGGAAGGCGGTCGAGCAGTGTGCCAGGACGCGGGCATGACGCTGGCGGGCGGCCACAGCATCGACGCGCCCGAACCTATTTTTGGCCTGGCCGTTACCGGCGTGGTGGATTCAGACAAAATCAAGCAGAACAGCACGGCGCAGGCGGGCGACCGGCTGTTTCTCACCAAACCCATCGGCATCGGCATACTCACCACGGCGCAAAAGAAAAAGCTTTTACAACCCGAACATACCAGCGTAGCCCTGAATACCATGTGCCAGCTCAACCGTATCGGCGCTGAACTGAGCCAGATCGATGGCGTTAACGCCATGACCGATGTGACCGGCTTTGGCCTGGCCGGGCATTTGCGCGAATTGTGCGAAGGCAGCGGCCTGCGGGCGCGGCTGGATTTCGACGCCGTGCCGCTATTACCGCATGTGCTGGATTATCTGCGCCAGGACTGCTCGCCGGGCGGCGCGCAACGCAATTTCGACAGCTACGGCTACGCCCTGGGCGACATGAACGAGGAACAGCGCGCCCTGTTGTGCGACCCGCAAACCAGCGGCGGATTGCTGGTGGCTGTGAGCAAGAATGCCCTAGATGATTTTCTCGCCGTTACCCACCGGCATGGCCTCAACCTGCAACCCATCGGCC
>JALXFQ010000044.1 GCA_027067235.1 Gammaproteobacteria bacterium | reverse complement strand
GCGATGACGCCGAGACCGGCGATCTGGGCGATGGCGAGGTCGATAAAGATAATGCCGCGCTTCAGCACTTCCTGTCCCAGCGGCACGTGGGTGGCGAGCACCAGCAGCCCCGCCACAAACGCGGGGCTGACAATGCCGAGTTCCAGGCCTTCGGTCATTTGCCTGCTCCCGTGAGTCGCGCGATGGTGTCGTCAAACAGGCCGAATAAATCGGTTGCCTGCTTCGTTCCGCCGACAGTGAAAGGCAGTTTCACCGCCGGCAGGCCGGACTTGCCAGCCAGCCATTTCGCCGAGCGCGGGTTCTGGTAGGCGGCGTAAATGATGGCATAAACCGGGCTGGTTTTTGTCATGCCCAGCAACTGCGCCAGATGGCTGGTGGTGGCCGGGACGCCGGGTTTTACTTCCAGTGTTGCGGCCTCGGTCAGGCCCAGCCAGTGTTCCAGATAAACCCAGCTCTTGTGCTGCACGATGATGGACTTGCCGCGCAGCGGTTCAGCCTGTTTTTGCCAGCGGCTGATGGCGGCGCGCCAGCGCTGGTCAAAATCGGCGTAGCGGCTGGCATAGTCGCTGGCGTGATCCGGGTCGATCTGCTGCAGGCGTTGCGCCAGCGTTTTGGCGACTTCGCCAATGCGGCGCGGATCGGTCTGGATATGCGGATTGCCTGCGGCGTGAATGTCGCCTTCGCTACGGTCCAGTTTGGTGGGTGCCTCCAGCAGCTTGACGAAATCCGTGGCCATGAAATAGCCTGGTTGTCCCGGCTGGATTTTCGGGTTACCGGTTTTTTGCAGTAGCACCGGCAGCCAGCCGATTTCCAGCTCTGCGCCGGTGCAGACCAGCAGGTCGGCCCGTCGCGCCCTAGCCAGCAGGCTGGGTCGGGCCTGAATGTGGTGCGGGTCCTGCAAGCCACTGGTGGCGCTGGTGATTTTCAGCTTGTCGCCGCCCAGTTCCTGCGCCAGCGCGGCCCATTCCGGTTCACAGGCGAAGACGGACAGTTTTGCCAGAGCGTTCCGGCTCAGAAAAAGCGCCATGACGGCGACGATGATTTTATTCTGGATTTTCATTTATGTGGCCTCAATACTGATGCGCACCGTGTGAACCCAGCGCCTGGGTGTATTGCACGGAGCCCTGATTGTCTGTTTCCGGGAGCGAGTTATCGCGGTTGTACTGTACCCGGATGCGGCTGAATTCACTGGGCGACCATTCCAGCATGGCGCTGGCGCGATGCGGGTTGAAGCCGTCGGCAAGCAATCCTGCTTCTGTCAGAATTTCGCTATTGTCTCCGGAGTTGTTGCTGTTCAGCTGGTCATAACGCAAACCGGCGCGCCAGTGGCGTTTGAACTTGAAAATACCTTCTGCGTACCAGCCGTCCTGGTTGCCGTCCAGACTGCTGCTTCCAGTTTCTTCAATATCGACTGACCCGTTTTCGTCGCGGCGAAAATACTCCGCCAGCAAGGTCAGTGCTTTATCCTGGGGATTGCCGTTGGGCGCCCATTTATAGACCACATCTATGCCGTTCAGTTTGCTGTCGCCGGAGAAGCTGTGCGTAGCGGCTTCGCGACCGACTATATCGTCGGCCTGATAATGCGACAGACCCAGTTGCCAGCTATGGCTGACGCCAATATCGCCGCCGGTTTTGGCAAATACCGCCCAGTCGCCGATGTCGCTGTGCGAACCGCCCGCCGGGAAACTCTGGCCGTTGCCGATTTCCGCGCCCAGCTCGATATACTGGTCGGTGGGCGGCAGCCAGCTCAGACGCAGCCCGTCCTGCTTGATCTGATTGCCGAACAGGCCGCGATAGACCAGCGGCGCATCGCTGAAATTCCACGCGTGGGCGTGTTTGCCGTTGAGATAGCCGATGCCGGAAAAGAAGCGCCCGGCGCGCACAGTCAGGCCGTGGCCCAGCCCAAGGGTTTCGATGAAGGCCTCCTCCACGGAAGACGAGGTTTCGCCGTTGTTATCGGCCAGCGACAGGGTCATTTGCCCGCGCCAGTGCTGGTCGGTGTTGGCGGCGAGAGTGATTTCCGACTCGCCCAGGGAAAATCCTTCCTTTTCCAGTCCGGCCTCTTCGCCCAGGGCGAAGCCGGTCAGGGCATAGTCATCGGGCGAACGAGAATAGGTCGAAACGCGCCCGTTCAGCACCAGACTCAGCGCCGGGTTGAAACTGTTGGCTTTTTGCGCCGGTGTGGCGCTGGCGGCGACAGACTTTTGCTCTGACGCCTCGATACGTTTTTCCAGCGCTTCGATACGCTGCTGGTAGTCCTGTTTGAGCTGGTCCAGCTCTTTTTTCAATGTTGCTACATCGTCAGCCGCAAAAACGGCGGACGGCAGCACAAGCGCCGCGGGAAGCGCGGCGAGCAGTAAATGCTTGCGCATGGTGAGTCTCCATAAGTATGCGGACATGGCGGCGCCAGTGAGGTCCGCCAATTCAGTTAAATCCGGTTAAATCGACTTATGAAGTGAAGGGCGGCGCGCGGGTCAGGTATAACGAGGGCCTTCTGGTGGGCGACTGTGCATGGAAAGTGAATGGCTCAGGTGTAACGAAACGCGTCGCGACCAGATGAACCTGGCAGGAAACCATGCCGTTGCCCGCATGTTCCAGGTCAGTAAATGTCTGGCAGCTCTGATTCGGCGTATGAAACGGGTGACCAACGGCATGAAGCAACGCGCCAGCCTGACCGGCGAGCAGGAACAGGCCGATCAGGGCGGCGAGCAGGGTCGAATGCGATGTTTTGATGATCGGTGTATTTTTCATGTGCCTGAGAGAAACATTATACGCCCCGAAAGTGACAAACGTTACAATCGTTTTACTGTCTGACCATTATAATCAGACAAATTCACACTCATAAAGAGGAATAAAAATGGCAAGAAAAAGTCTGTTGCTCGCATTGATGCTTCCTGCGCTGGTAAACGCCGATGCTACCTTGCAATATCAATCCCACGGATCTGATGGCGACTTGAATACCACGATGTA
>JALXFQ010000043.1 GCA_027067235.1 Gammaproteobacteria bacterium | reverse complement strand
CCATATGGGAGGCGGATGGCGTTGAATACGCCGCCACGCCGCATATCGGAGAAGGCAAGGTGTCCATCTGGCGTACCGATACCAACGAAATTGTTGGTGAAGTGGAAACCGGTTCTCCCGGCCTGTTTATTCGCACGGCCGAGAACATGAAATATGTCTGGGCCGATTCGGTATTCCCGCCAAAGAGCGAAGACATGACCGTGTTCGAGAAAAAGCCGCCGTTCAAGGTTGTCAAGCACATCACGGACGGCACCCAAACCCTTCACGCAGAACCGGATAACGACGGCAAGTTCGTCTATGTTTCCGACTGGAAGGAAAACGTCGTACGCGTGTATAACGATGAAACCCTGGAGCTGGTTAAAACGCTCAAGGGGCTGAAGACGCCTACCGGCATCTTCGCGGTACATCGTCGTCACGAAACCGGCGGTCACTAACGGGATGCGGGAGACGCCGGGCGGCGCCTCCCGCTTTTCCTTGCTGGCCTGATCATGGTCGCACAAACTTCGACGCTGTTCGGGATGTTTGTGTCACCATGAATATGTCTGCATTAAATAACCAAAACAAAGCCGCATTGCGCCTCGGTCTGCTGCTTGCTGTCAGCACTTCGGCGCTGGCTGACCCGTCACCGCAGCGTCAGCAGGAAATCATGCATCTGCTGCGCCAGGATTGTGGCGCCTGCCACGGCATGAGGCTGAATGGCGGGCTGGGGCCGGCGCTGAAATCACCGGGGCTGGATCGTCTGTCAGTGGATGCGGTGAAGGCGACGATACTGAACGGTCGTCCGGGTACGCCCATGCCACCGTGGAAGCCTTTTCTGACGGATGGCGAGGCCGGCTGGCTGGCGCAGCAATTGAAACGGGGGCTGGATCAATGAGACGACTGCTGTTCTGGGCTTTTCTGCTGCTGGCTTCGCCGGTAACGGCGCAGGCTGAATGCCTGTTGCGCGGCACCGGGGATATGGGCGTCATTATTGAACGCGCCACGGGCAGTGTTCAAATTGTTGACACCACGCAGAAAAAGTCCCTGTTCCATATCACCGGGCTGGGCGATCTGTCCCATGCCTCCGTGGTCTATTCGCGTGATGAGCGCTACGCCTATATCTTCGGTCGTGATGGTGGCCTGTCCAAAATTGACATGCTCTGCGGCAAACTGGACAAGCACATTGTTCAGGGCGGCAACAGCATCGGCGGGGCGATTTCACAGGACGGCAGGCTGATTGCTGTATCCAACTATGTCCCCGGCGGCGTGAAAGTTTTTTCTGCGGCGGATTTGTCGCTGGTAGTGGATGTGCAGTCCAGCCAGGTTAATGACAACAAGCGCTCGAAAACAGTCGGTCTGGTGGATGCGCCGGGTCAGCGTTTTGTTTTCAGCCTGTATGATAGCGGCGAAATCTGGCTGCTGAGTCTGAAAGGCGGCAAGCCTGAATTGCAGAAATTTCCCCATATTGGCAAGCAGCCCTACGATGGCCTGATTACGCCGGATGGACGCTACTACATCGCCGGGCTGTTCGGCGAAGACGGTATGGCGATGCTGGATCTGTGGCATCCGGAAAAGGGCGTCACGCGCATCATGGATCATTATGGCAAGGGCGAACAGAAGCTGCCGGTTTACAAGATGCCGCATCTGGAAGGCTGGGCCATGGCGGGCGATACCGCGTTCTTGCCCGCCGTCGGTCACCACGAGGTGCTGGTGGTGGACAGAAACGGCTGGAAAGAAAAGGGCCGGATACAGGCGCATGGGCAGCCGGTCTTTGTGATGGCGCGTCCTGACGGCCGCCAGATATGGGTGAATTTCGCCTTCCCCGACAATGACACGGTTCAGGTAATCGACGTGGAAACGCTGAAAATTGTGAAAACACTGACCCTGGGTTCCGGTGTTTTGCACATGGAATTCGCGCCGCGCGGCGAAGAGGTGTGGATTTCAGTGCGTGACAAGGACAAGGTGGTGGTTTTCGACACCGATACGCTGGAACAAACCGCCGAGCTGCCAGCAACCAGACCCAGCGGGATTTTCTTCACCGTCAGGGCGCACAAGATCGGGTTATGAATATGCGTAGCGGGTTGCTCATTGGCGCTATGGAACAGCGACTGTTAAATGACTATCAGCGGGGGTTTCCGCTGCAGCCCGAGCCTTATGCGAGCATTGCCGCTGATCTGCAGACGACGCCGGACAAGGTGCTGGACACCTTGAAACAACTGAATCGGCAGGGCGTGGTTAGCCGCGTGGGGCCGGTATTCCGCCCGAATCGGGTGGGCGTCAGTACGCTGGCGGCCATGGCTGTGCCGGATGACGAACTGGAAGACGTGGCGGCCAAAGTCAGCGCCTTTGATGAGGTGAACCACAACTACGAGCGCGAGCATGAATTGAATTTGTGGTTCGTGGCGACTGCGCCAGACAAATCCGCGCTGGACGAGTGCATACAGGCCATTGAAGACGAGACTGGCTATAGCGTCATTTCCCTGCCCATGCTGAAGGAGTATCACATTGATCTGGGTTTTCGCATGCAGCTGGATGCCTGTTCGCGTTTACACGACCAGACTGAAGATGGGGCTGCCGATGGTCTGTGCGATGTGACGGATGCCAACGAGAAGACGTCTGAATCCGCCCTCGACGACACACGCGATGCGGATCTCATTGCCGCCATTCAACTGGGTTTGCCGCTGGTGGAGCGCCCGTTTTTTGAAGTGGGTAAAAAACTGGGCCTGACTGAACAGGCTGTCATACAGCGCATTGGCGCCATGCAGGCCCAGGGCATTATCAAACGCATGGGCGTGGTGGTGCGCCATCACGAACTGGGTTACCGCGCCAATGCCATGATGGTGCTGGATGTGCCCGACGATCAGGTGGAGGCGGTGGGCTGGCGTTTGTCCGCCGTGGATTGCGTCACTTTGTGCTACCAGCGTCCTCGCCGCCTGCCGCAATGGCCGTATAACCTGTTCTGCATGATACACGGCAAGGATCGCGCCGATG
>JALXFQ010000042.1 GCA_027067235.1 Gammaproteobacteria bacterium | reverse complement strand
CCCTGCGCAAGGCGGCGCTTGCGTAGCGGGTTCGGTCGCGCCAGACGATGGCTGGCTTCCGCGACAGGCCGGCAACGGTCAGGGACTGATGGGCTACGAGGCCCGGGAGAGAGTCGGTTTGATGAAAAACAGTACGGCGACATCTTCATCGTTCCCTTCCTGCGCCGTTTTCCGGTGCTGTGGCAGAAAGCCGTTCACTGTGCCAGCTGTGGCGTCGGGGTCGCGGATGCAACCGGTGAAGAGCTGATGCGCTATTATTTTCGGGATAACCGGCCTGGCCCCATGGCACGGCTTTTTCTTGGCGGGGCGGCGCTGCTCGCGCTGATGTCGGCCATTGGCGGCCTGTATTACAGCGAGGGTCTGTCTTTTGCGGTGAATCCTCTCGCTGGCGCTTTCGACGCTGCAAAAGACGGCGCTCGCGACAGGGGGGAAAACCTCGAGCCGATTTTTATCCCCATTCGCAAAAAGTTTCCGCCGGATCCATTTGCCGCCAGCGGTGAGCAAGCGGGCGCAAAAGCGAGCGCCACCAATTCCTCCCCGGCCGAGGTGCCCACCCGCAAGATCCGGACCATTCAGGCGGCTCCGGAGCCTGTTGCGCCGCCCGTTTCTGTCGGGGTGGAGCAAAACGCGGTCTCATCGGCGCAACCGTCCAGTTCTGTTGCGGAAAAGGCAGATCAGTCCGCTGCGCAGGCCAAAGCTGCCGAGCAGGCGAACTCCAGCGACAGCAGACTAAATCTGGCTCCCGACTCGGTGCTGGATCTGCCATCCACTGTGGCCGCTACGCCGGCGAAAAAAAGCCGGCAAACCGCGGCCAGGCCGCTGGCTTCAGTCAAGCGGGAAAGTCAGTCACCCGGGTCCGAACCGGTCCAGCCAAAAAAGATCGGCAGAACCACACCGTCGCAACCTGTCCCGCCACGCGCTGGCGTCAAACAGGTCAAATCGGCCAAACCATCGAAAATCGCCAAAACCAGGCCGCAGAAACCGCGGACCAGGCATGCCGGCAAGCGTGAAGTTGCCATCATCAAGTCCAAGCCGGGGTCCAGCGTTTCGCGCACCGCGGCGCCGGCCGAGGTAGCGGTGCGGGCCAGCTCCGTCAACAGTCAACCGGTTTCCCGCCCGCTGTCGCCAAAATACAAAAAACTGGATACGGTTGTCGAAATATCCGATAGCGGCGATACCGTCGCCGGCAAACGCTGGAAAGACGTCAGCAGCACATCCGACTAGCAGCAGGATGTTGAGAAAGTTCTGCCCTGGACTTTTTCAATCTGTGAGCGGAAAAAGCAGTTTCCTGCTTCCTTCGTTTTCAAGGGCTTACAGCCGTCAAAATGGCGGCATATCCCTGGGCCGCGCGCCCCGCAGGGCGTTTTTAATCCGGTCTGCCGCGCACCACAATCAGTCGCACGGCGTCCAGCCGGGTGGCAGCCTGCCGGATGATATCCGTAAGCTGGCGCTTCTGAGCGGCGATAAAATCAATCTCCTGCTGGCGTATATAGCGGTTGCGCCGACGCAGCTCGGTCAGTCTTTGCTGCTCGAAATCCAGCGTTGCGCGCATATTCTGCAGGGCTTTTTCGATGCTGCTCGAGGCTCGTTGCGCGGCGACCGCGGTAGACGCGGCGATAGCGGACTTTATGGCATTCTGCTGGCCGCTGACAAAGCGTTTCAATGATTCCTGCGGTATCTTATCGGGAATCGCGGCCAGGGTGACGTTTTTCAGGCTCTCGCTCAGATCTTCTCCCCGGGCGCCGGTCAGCACACGCAGGGTGGTAAGCGGCAGAAACCGGTGCAGAGCCAGCTCGGCGGGCGCCACCGCCTCCAGAACATGGATGGTTTCCAGTACCAGTGATCCGGCCGGCAACGCATCGGTATCGACCACGGCAACAGCGGCGCTGCCGGTGTCGTCGGACAGAATCAGATCAATGGCGCCGCTGACCAGCGGGTGCTCCCAGGTCATGAACTGCAGATCTTCGCGCGATATGCCCAGCGAACGCTCGGGCGTGAACGCAAAGCCCTCGTCATTCAGCGCGGGAAAATGCGCCGTGCGCATGTGATTGCCGGGCTGCAGCCGATATATGTTGGCTGCCTGATCGCCCAGCCTGATGTTGTAGCAGTCACAGACCTGCTCCAGATAAGCCATCAGTTGTGCGGGTTTTTCTGCGGCCTGCAGATCACGCACGACAGCTTCGCCAATATCCGCTCTGTACGAGCCCAGTTCCAGCAGTTTGTCGCGGCCGGCCTGCAAACGCTGCCTCAGGGACTTGTCCAGTTGCCGGGTTTTGCGGATCAGCCCGTCTGCATCGCCCTGTCCCTGCAATACGGACAGCAAATCTGGCTCCACCTGCTGATAGACACTGGAACCGGTGGGGCAGGTTTTCTCGAAAGCATTGAGTCCCTGATGATACCAGTCGGCCAGTTGCTCCTGGGCAGTATCCTTCAACACCGGCACATGGATATGAATCCGGTGTTGCTGGCCGATGCGATCGAGCCGGCCTATGCGCTGCTCGAGTAAATCCGGGACTGGCGGCAGGTCGAACAACACCAGATGATGACAGAACTGGAAATTGCGGCCTTCGCTGCCGATCTCGGAACAGATCAGGCACTGGGCGTTTTCATCGGGGTCGGCAAACCAGGCGGCGGCGCGGTCACGCGCCACCATGTTCAGGTATTCGTGAAAAGCGGCGCTGCGGATGGCCTGACGCACCCTCAGTTCCTGTTCCAGTTCAATGCTGGTGTTGGCGTCGGCGCAAATGACCAGGAATTTTTCCTCCGGGTTAGCCTGGATCAGAACTCTCAACCAGTCTACGCGGGGGTCGAACGCTGTCCAGCTTTGCGAGGATCCGGCAGCTCGCCATGACAGTTCCGGCTTCAGCGCCGGTACGCCCCGGCGACAGTCGGCGTATTGAGCCGGGCAGTCCAGTTTCACCAGCCGCAATCGTCTTTCGGGAAAGCCGTGAATGGCGTTCCGGGTATTGCGG
>JALXFQ010000041.1 GCA_027067235.1 Gammaproteobacteria bacterium | reverse complement strand
GTACGCATACTCGCCGCCCGCCAGGGCGACAGCAAGGGAGACGCGCCGGACGAACGCGCCGTGGCGCAGCAAATTGGCGATATCTTCAAGGACTACCAGCGCAGTCATCACAGCTATCCGGTTGACTACGATGCGCTGAACCAGCTGTTGCCGCCGGAGAAAGGCCTGCTGCGCTGGTACGAGGTGGTTGATTACCGCGGCGGCAGGCAGTTTTACCGTATCAGGCTGCGCAACCGCGGTGATCTCCAGCAGGTGCTTGAACTGTCCGGCGGCAGTCTGTTGCGCTGACATGTGCGATGCAAAACCGCTGGAACATTCAGCCGGCCCGCACTGGTGGCGCTCAACATGACGTTTGCTGAATTCCAGCGCCTGCTGCAGCAAGACGCCTGCCCGGATCAGCTCTCGCCCCTGCTCAAGGCGCTGTGGTGGGATTTTCAGGGTCAGTGGGATCGCGCCCATGCAATCGTGCAGAACCTGTCCGGCCGCGATGCGGCGCGCGTTCACGCCTATCTGCATCGCAAGGAAGGTGATAACTGGAATTCAAAATACTGGCACCGGCAGGCGGGCACGGCATTTCGCGATGATCTTGCGCTGGAGGAGGAATGGCGCGGGCTGGTGGAAAGCCTGCTCTGAATGCGCCTGACCGCTGCGTTGCCGGATCAATCCTGTCGCGCTAGTCCTGACTGGCGGGCGCTGATTCTGCGCTGATCTTATGCAGCGCCTTGTCGATCGCCTCATCCAGATACCAGGTAAAATAGTTTTCGTCGCCCAGACCGACGATTTTTTCAGCCATTTCCCTGCCCTTGCTGTCGAGAAAAACCAGCGTCGGTGTCAGAAACACGCCAAACCGGCGGGCGTATACGGATTGCAGCGTCCTGTTGCCCTCGAAGTCGACCATGGCTGCGTCCTGGTCGATTTCCACCTCGCGTATGACCACCCTGTCTGTGTAAGCCGGATCGCTGAGCATGGGCTCCAGATAGAGATCTCGCATGTCGTAGCAAAAGGGGCAATGCTCGGCGCCGAACATGATCAGGTAAACCCTGTGCGGGCCGTTTTCGGCAGCGGTCTGTTGCAGATTCCCGGCCACGGGAATGCTTTCACCCCGGGCTGGCGTGATGGCCAGAGTGGCAAGCGACAGGGCGGCGATGAAGAAATGACGGGTCAGCATTTGAATTTGCGGTCGTTTGAATTTATGGTGCGGCATCGTAGCACGCGGTGTTCATAACAGGACGGGCGTTTGCGCCATTTTATTCAGCCTTTTTGATTTCCGGAATTGCATAACACATGAAAAAAATACGAATCGGAACCCGCAAGAGTCCGCTGGCGCTGTGGCAGGCCCATGATGTGCGTGACCGTCTGCAGCAGGCCCATCCCGGCATCGAGGTGGAAATCGTCAAGATGAGCACCGAAGGCGATCGCATACTGGATACGCCGCTGGCCAGGGTGGGTGGCAAGGGCCTGTTCGTGAAAGAGCTGGAGAACGGCCTGCTCGGCGGCGACGTGGATATTGCCGTGCATTCCATGAAGGACGTTACCGTGGAACTGCCCGCCGGCCTGTATATCCCGGTGATCTGCGAGCGTGAAGATCCCACGGACGCCTTTGTGTCCAAGGTGTTTGCCAATCTTGATGATCTGCCGCCGGGCGCGCGCGTGGGCACTTC
Source organism: Gammaproteobacteria bacterium (assembly GCA_027067235.1). GTDB lineage: Bacteria > Pseudomonadota > Gammaproteobacteria > QOAV01 > QOAV01 > QOAV01. Next base: position 1,322 of record JALXFQ010000041.1, on the reverse strand, counting down.
CAGCCTGCGCCGCCAGTGCCAGCTGCAGGCGGCCTATCCGGATTTCGACATCATCAGCCTGCGCGGCAATGTCAACACGCGGCTGAAAAAACTGGATGATGGCGAGTATGACGCCATCATTCTGGCCTCGGCGGGGCTGAAGCGCCTGGGTTTCCATGAACGCATCCGGGCGCAGATACCGACCAATGTTTCCCTGCCCGCCGTGGGTCAGGGCGCGGTGGGCATCGAATGCCGCATCGACGATGCCGACACCCTTGCCGCCATCGCGCCGCTGGATCATGCCGAAACGCACACCCGCATCGTCGCCGAGCGCGCCCTCAACGCCACGCTGGAAGGCGGTTGTCAGGTGCCCATTGCGGCGCATGCCGAAATCGCCGGCGAAAGCCTGTATCTGCGCGCGCTGGTGGGGCGGGTGGACGGTAGCGAAATCGTCCGTGCGGCGCAATCCGGGCCATTGGCGCAGGCGCAGCAGCTGGGTGAGGCGGTGGCTGCTGATCTGCTGTCGCAGGGCGCGGGCGAGATACTGAAAGAGGTTTATGCCGCTTCCTGATCTGCAAGGTCTGCGGGTGCTGGTGACCCGGCCCGGTGGGCAGGAAACCGGCATCATGGCGCTGCTGGAGCAGGCCGGCGGCAGGCCCATCCATTTCCCCACCATTGACATCCAGCCGCTGGCCGCAGAGCCGGTGACGGCGCCGGATCTGGCCATTTTCATCAGTGCCAACGCCGCCCGCTACGGGCTGCCGCTGCTGCATGACCGGGCAGCGACGCGCTTTGCCGCCATCGGCAGGGCCACTGCCGGCGTGCTTGCCGACGCCGGCGTCGAAGTTAGCATCATGCCGCCATCGCCCTACAACACCGAAACCTTTCTCAACCAATCGGCTCTGCAAGAGGTGGCGGGGCTCGATATAGTCATCGTGCGCGGTTTGGGAGGGCGGGAGCTGCTGCGTCGGGAGCTGGAAAAACGCGGCGCCAGGGTGAGCTATCTGGAATGCTATAGACGCCTGCGGCCCGAACGTGACGCCAGCGCAGAACTGGTGAGCAACGACCGGGCTCTGTTCGATGTTAGTTTGTGTACCAGCGTCGAAGGACTGTTGAACCTGAAGCAGATGTTTCAACGGCAGCATGAAAATCTGCTTTTATCTCTTCCCGTTATCGTTGTCAGTGATAGAATGCGCGACGAAGCGCTGAAAGCGGGTTATGAAAAAGTGGTTCAGGCGAAAAACGCGACGCCGGAAGCCACCGTCGAGGCGCTGGAAGGGGTGCTGAAAGCATGAGGAGGACAGGGTCTTTATGCCTCCCCGTGACGCCCCCTTCCGCAACAT
>JALXFQ010000040.1 GCA_027067235.1 Gammaproteobacteria bacterium | reverse complement strand
GCCCCGGTGTAAGCTTTTTCGATTGATCGGGTCTTATCGGAGGTCATCGCATCTATACGATTTCAGAAACGCGTATAGACTACCAATCCGGAACGTTTCCGGCATAGTTAACCATCTCAACAAACCAGAGGAGAAACATCTCATGAAACACTCGAAAACTGTCGTTGCATCTGCCATCACTGGCCTGTTTGCCCTTTTTACTGTTTCCGGCGCCGCCCTGGCCGCCAAGCCTGGCATGGAAAAATGCTACGGCATAGCAAAATCTGGCAAGAATGATTGTCAGACCGGCTCCAGTTCCTGCGCAGGTACGTCAACAGAAGACAATCAGAAAGATGCCTGGATCTATGTTCCTGAAGGCACTTGCAGCAAAATCACCGGCGGCTCTACCGAACCCGGCGAATAAGCTTCCCGGGCCCTGATGACGGCGCTCGCCGTCGTCAGAGGCCTTTATGGCCGTCCGGGGTTACGCTGAGCATGCCCGAAATGAAGTCCAGCGTGTGGCGGGGGTATCTGGCCATCATGGCGCTGCTGCTGGCGCAGTTGCCTGGCGCCCTGGCCGACACCACGGTCGATTTCGCATTAACCGATCTGACAGGCAAAGCCGTGCATTTGTCGGATTTTCGCGGCAAATGGGTGGTCGTCAATTACTGGGCGACGTGGTGCGGCCCGTGCCGCGAGGAAATGCCCGAGCTGGAGGCATTTTACCAGGCCCATAAAAACAGCGACGCCGTCGTGCTGGGCGTCGATCTGGAACAGGTCAGGCCGCAGGCGCTCAGGGAATTCCTGAAAAAGACGCCGGTCAGCTACCCCATACTGCGCGACCAGGTGAGAGATAAAGGCCCCCTCGGCCCCATACCCGCCATGCCGACCACCTATTTGGTATCGCCAAAAGGCGAAGTGGCAGCCTGGCAGGTGGGCGGAATCACGCGACAACTGCTGGAAAACTTTCTGGCTTCACAAAACTCGCAGGCAAAAACCCGATCCGCACCCGATGCGGCAAAGCCCAATGAATAGAAGAAAGTTTCTGCTCCACAGCGCCATTGCCACCACCCTGCCGCTGCTGCAACCGGGTCTGGCACGGGCGAAGTCAGGACAGGCAATATCGCCCAATCGACAAGGCCATCAGAGGATCACGCTGTCCCGCGAACTGTGGCAAACGCTGGATCAGTTGCAGCAACATCTGTTGCCCGACAACAGCGGCTTGCCGCCGTCCCTGATTCGATCAATCGCTTCACGACAATCGCCAAACGCCGGGCAGGAACGCTCCCCGGGTGCAAAGCAGATCAACGCGCTGAATTACTTGCGTGGGGTGATCGACGACCCGAAGATGGACCCGGCCAACAAGCGACTGATCCGCGACGGCGCAAAAAACTTGCAGCGTTTTACCCTGAGCACCACCAAAAAACCGTTTCACCGTCTCACCGGTGGTGAAAGGGAAAAGGTTCTCAGGGAATTTGAAAAAACAGCCGGTGGCCGGCGTTTTCTTGGCAAAATGCTGGAATATCTCATCGAGGCCTTGCTGGGCAGCCCGGTTTACGGCGGCAATACCAACCAGATTGGCTGGAAGTGGCTGAATCACAACCCCGGGTTCCCGCTACCGCCGAAGAACAAGCGCTACTTTCTGCTATGACCACCGATTTTGATGTCTGCGTCATTGGCAGCGGCGCGGGCGGCGGGCCGATAGCCTGGGAACTGGCCCATGCCGGTTATTCGGTGGTGGTGCTGGAAAAGGGTCCCTGGTTCACCGAACAGGACTTTTACAAGGACGAAATCGCCTGCTGCCGCCGACCAGGCTACCATTCGGACAACCGCACCGAACCACAGGTGCTGGAAACCCGCGAAGAAACCGGCGACTGGTGGTCGCGCTCCACCTATCAGAGCGGCTGGAGTTTCTGGAATGGCAACTGCGTAGGCGGCTCCAGTAATTTCATGAGTGGCTATTTTCACCGCCTGAAACCGATGGACTTTCATCTGTTGTCCGAATTTGGCCCCATTGAAGGCGCTGATATCGTGGACTGGCCCATCAGTTACGACGATCTCTCACCCTACTACGACAAGGTGGAGCGCGTGGTCGGCGTTTCCGGACGGGTGGTGGATCATCCCCATGCAGAACCGCGCATCAATCCGGATTTTGCCTACCCGGCCACTATCGACCACCCGGTCGCCAGAATACTGGACGAATCCGCCGAAAAACTGGGGTTCCACTCTTTTCCCACCCCCCGCGCCATCCTGCCATCGGCGGCCCGCGGCCGCAACGGCTGCAGTTACAGCGGCTATTGCGGCAGCTACGGTTGCAGCACCGGCGCCAAAGGCAGCTCGCGAGCGGCCCTACTTGACCCGGCCGTGGCCACCGGGCGTTGCGAGATCAGGCCTCACGCCATGGTCAGCCGCCTGATCAGCGACAGCAAAGGCAAGGTGATTGCTGCGGAATATTTCGACCAAAACGGCGACAAACAGCAAGTGGACGCCAGGATATTCAGCGTGTCCTGTCAGGCCATCGAAAGCGCGCGGCTGCTTCTGCGTTCCACCGGACCGCGCTATCCCCATGGTCTGGCCAACGGCAGCGGTCTGGTCGGGCGCAACCTCATTTTTGCCGGTGGCGGGGCCGGTTCCGGGCGCCTGTCCTACGAGAAATTCGGCAGGGAACTGGCGGTTTTCGGCCCTTTCATCAACCGCGCCATTCAGGACTTCTATGTCATAGACGACCCCGATTTCGGTCCGCGCCAGAAAGGCGGCACCATCGACTTCGACTTCCAGCCGCCATCGGCCATCGGTCGCGCCAGCCATTTGCTGACCGACGCCAACGGGCTGGTCTGGGGCGAACGCCTGAAACAGCACATCGAGCGCCATTTCCTGCGCGGCCAGTATGTGAAGATCGAAGCCTTTTGCGACTGGCTGCCGAACAGGGACTGTCGCGTGCAACTGGACAACAGGCTGAAAGACAGATGGGGCCTGCCGGTGGCCAATATCCGCGTCGCCTACCACGAA
>JALXFQ010000039.1 GCA_027067235.1 Gammaproteobacteria bacterium | reverse complement strand
GGAGTTGGCCGATAAGCCGGGTTCTGTCTTGAACAGTCATTCATCTGGGACGTTTGTCGCCAAACGCCTCGAGCAACCTACCCGTATCCAGCGCGGGCCACGCCATCGGATACCTATTTGGTCTTGCTCCGGACGGGGTTTGCCATGCCGCTTGTGTTGCCACTCGCGCGGTGCGCTCTTACCGCACCATTTCACCCTTACCTTATTGCCAGAACAAAAGCCGGCAATAATCGGCGGTATCTTTCTGTTGCACTTTCCGTCGGCTCACGCCGCCCAGGTGTTACCTGGCGTCCTGCCCTGTGGAGCCCGGACTTTCCTCCGCCGCGTCTTGCGACGCGGCCGCGACTGTCTGGCCAACTCCTGCTGCGATTATGGGGCCTGGCGCGCTGAAATCAACAAAAAGCCGCCTGGCGCATCCCGGCCCCGTTGGCTGAGCCAGCCGCTCAGCGAGCCGCATCCACCGCCATTTGATACAAGGTCTTGCGTGACACGCCAGTGATCTTCGCCGCCACCCGCGCCGCCTGCGCCGCCGGCAGCTCTTCGAGCAGTGCCAGCAACAGTTTGCTGGCGTCGGCCAGGCTGTCCCGCAGCCCGTCACTACCCTCGATGATGACCACAAATTCACCTTTCAGGGATGCCGGGTCCTGCGACAGCATCTGCGCCAGCTCGGCCAGTCGGCCGTGAACCACCGTTTCGAATTTTTTGGTCAGTTCACGGGCCACGACAGCCTTGCGCTCCGCTCCCAACACCTGCGCCATGTCAGCCAGGCTGTTCTCTATGCGATGCACCGATTCATACATAATAATGGTGCGTGTTTCGCCCAGCAGACGAGTCAGCGCCTTGCGCCGGGCCGCTGCCCTGGCCGGCAGGAAACCCTCGAAAACAAAGCGATCCGTGGGCAGCCCGGCAACCGACAGGGCAGCAATCATGGCGCAGGCTCCAGGTACGGGAGAAACCTGCACGCCGGCATCGCGCGCCGCGCGAACCAGCAGGAATCCGGGGTCGGAAACCAGCGGCGTGCCGGCATCGGAAATCAGCGCCACATTCTCTCCGTTTGCCAGCCGCGACAGCAAAGCCGGAATTTTGGCGGATTCGTTCTGCTCGTTGATGCAAACCATGGGCGTACTGATGCCGAAATGACTGAACAGTACGCGGCTGTGGCGGGTGTCTTCAGCGGCCACTACGTCCACCGAGGATAATACCTGCACCGCGCGCTGGCTGATGTCGGCCAGATTGCCGATGGGTGTCGCCACCACGTACAACACCCCCGCTTTATGCTGGTCTGTTTTGCTGTTGCTGGTCGGCATGGTTATACTCCGCGATACGATTCCCTAGAACTATAAACAACATGAAGTTTCCGCCGCAGCCATCGCGTTTTCTTTTGATTCTCTGGCTTGCTGTTGCCGGCATGATGCTGGCCGCCTGTGCTGCCGGCCCGACAGTGGTACGTCCTGGCGACGAGGCGGGAGTATCCACCAACCCCATCGGCTCCGACAATAGAGACATCAGCGCTTCGCGTCTACCGGAAAGCGGCAGCCTGGCGGACGCAGCGCGCTACCTGCAGCAGGCGGAAAAAGCCACCGGCGCGGACAAACAGGCCCTGCTGACGAAAGCCGCGCGTATTTTTCTGGACCATGGCCAGTACCGTCAGGCGCAGCAGCTCTATCAGCAGATACAGCCCCGGCAGCTCGATGCCAGTCTGGCGGCGCGTTATCAGCTGATCGGCGCAAGACTGGCGTTGCTGGCCGGAGAGACGGCTCAGGCGCAATCTGCCGCCAATCGCATACTCGGTGGCGAGGCGCAGGATCCGGACATACTGGGCGATGCGCTGGAACTGCTGGCGGAAAGCGATATAGCTCTGGGCAACCATGCCGCCGCGCTGGATCATTTTATCGAAGCCGAATCATACCAGCGTTCGGATCAGGCGGTAGAGCATATACGCTACCGCATCGCCCGCCTGCTGGAATCGCTGCGCAACAGCCAGTTGTCCGGCATTGTCCAGAGCACCCACAACGCGGCCAGCCGCGCATGGGCCGAACTTGCCCTGCTCTATCGCGAATCCGCTGGCCAGCCGGAGCTACTGAGTCAGAACCTGGAGGCCTGGCGTCAGAGATACCCCGACCACCCCGGCGAGCAATATCTTTCCGGCCAGTTTCCCGGCGGCAAACCCGCACGTCAGGTGGCCCTGCTGTTGCCGCTCAGTTCGCGCTTCGGCAACGCCGCCGAGGCTTTCAAATCCGGTTTCCAGCATATGCGGGCGGCAGACGCCAGTCCACAGGCGCCATCGGTAAAAATCTACGATATTGGCGGCATACCGGAGCTGGCCGCGGAAGTGTACCAGCAGGCAGTCAACGAGGGCGCCGACTTTGTCGTCGGGCCGCTGGGCAAGGCGGCGGTACAGAATCTGGTAGATACCACACAGTTTACCGTACCCACGTTGTTGCTCGGCGACAGCGCCAGCCCGCCTGCCGGAGCGGCTGTCTACCAGTTCAGCCTGTCACCAGAACAGGAAGCCGCCCAGCTGGCTCTGCACACCTGGCTGGACAACAAACGCACCGCTGTCATGCTGTATCCCGAAGGCGCCTGGGGGCAACGCGCCGCTGCCGCCTTCCGGAATCAATGGGACCAGCTGGGCGGCGCCCTGCTGGGCAGCGCGGCCTATCGCAAGGGACAGGGCGATTACTCCGCCACCATCAAACAATTGCTGGGCATGACCCAGAGCGAGGCGCGCAAGGCGCGTCTTGCGCGCCTGCTCGGCGTCAAACTGCATTTCAGACCACGCATTCGCTCAGACGTGGACTATATCGCGCTGTTTGCCAGACCGTCACAGGGGCGTCTGATCAAGCCGCAGCTGGATTATTACGCCGGCCTGCGCATGCCGGTATATTCCATTTCCAGTATCTACAGCGGCCGCCCGAACAAGATACGCGACGCCGATCTGAATAAACTTGTTTTCGGCGACATGCCCTGGATACTGGGCGGCGACAGACGTGTTA
>JALXFQ010000038.1 GCA_027067235.1 Gammaproteobacteria bacterium | reverse complement strand
ATCGGATATTTCAACCAGACGAATGGCATGTCTGGGTGGACACTGGTTCTTGTCGCCGGATGGCGGCTTGCCGGCGTCACACTGTTTGGCGCGAATTTCAATGGGGCACTGGCGTACGCACAGGTCGCACAATTCGAGATTGTACGGATGTTCGGCGACCGGTATGGCTTGCCAGCGGTCGATTTCGTCATAACGCAGCACGCCCTTGAAACTAGCCCCGCGCGCCTTGCCCCTGAAGCCCTTGCCCTGCACCGCCAGACAGGCGCCGGGGCGCACCACTTTGGCCACGCCGATATCCACCTGGGGTGGATAATCCACTTCGTGCGTCAACGCGCCGGTGGGGCAGGCCAGCACGCACTGCAAGCCATCGCAGGAGAAATCACAGGCCTGCTCTCGCGCATCAATATGCGGCGTTCCGAGGCCGTAGCCATCGGCCATATCCGCCAGCTTGATGGCTTCCACCGGACAAACCTGAACACATTGACCGCATTTAATGCAGGAAGCCAGAAATTTATGCTCGACCAGCGCTCCGGGCGGACGCAAGCGCCTGACCCAGCCTTTGAATACCGGGATGTAGCCGACCAGGGCCGCGCCCACTACGCCGCTCATCAGCGCCATGGTGCGCAGAAACTGTCGGCGCGTTTTCTTGTTTTTGTGATGAGAAAGCGGTCTTCCTTTTTTATCAAACATATCGTTCGCCCATATCCAAAGTTTCAGACCCGGTAATGCGTTCAGTTTTCCCGCGCATCCAGCAATTTCTGCAACGCTGATTTTTCCCGTTTCTGCCTGACCGGCGCGGCAGTCTGCATGATCTGGTCAAGCCTGGCCATGACCGGCATCCTGTCGCGAACCAGCAACTGCGGCTGGGAAAATGGCGCCAGCCGCTCCAGGAAATCCAGCGTTTCCAGCATGGGAGAGCCCTTGAAAAACTGCGCATACGGCTCATCGCGCCACAGGCGATCGGCATAGGCATACAGCTCGTAGGGTCGATCGCCAATACCATCGCCATTCTGGTCAAAACCTTCGTAATCGCTCCAGAAATTATCTTCCCAGGTGTTTTTATTGGCCGTTCCACGGCCGCTGACCACCACCTGGGTCAGATTGCCGGCAAACTGGTTTTTCCGGAAAACATTGCCATGCCATTCGTTCAGAAAGCGCACGCCAATGCCGTTGTAGGCCACCAGGTTATTGGTGAATGTATTGGTGGTGTCCGGCTGAAACGGCGACACATCGATATAAAACCCGGTGGAGCAATACAGTATCCGGTTGTTCTCGACGGTAAGGTCGGAGGTTTCCTTGAAACCGATACCCAGCCCGGTGGGGCCAGCCGCATGCGTAATTCGGTTATTTCTCACCACCACGCCGTCGCTGTACATAAGGAATATGCCAACAGCATTGTTGTTGTACACGTTATCCTCTACCAGGTTGTAGCGGGAATACATGAAATGCAGCGAATAGCGGCTGTTGGAGCCTTTGTTGCGCAGTATTTCATTATCTGCCGAGTACCACACCACCATGTCGCGTACATGATCGGTAATATTGTCGGTAATTTTGTTGTTGAAGCTGTACCACAGGCGCACCGAGTCACCGCGCTGGCCCAGCCCCAGTTCCAGTTTCGAACTGATCCTGTTTCTGCGCACAACATTGTTTCGGGATTGCTGCAAATCCACGCCGAACAGACAATCATCAATAACATTATCCTTGATGACGTTGAAATTACCGCGGACCTGCACGCCGGCGTCTATGTCGTTGGCATAATCGCCCGAATGGGTCAGATGCAGGCCCTTGAGTGTAGCGCCATCGGTGTGCAACAGCACAACGGTCCCCTTGCCACCGTTGTCAATCGTCACTTTGCCCCTGCCGTCTATAGTCATGGGCTTGTTGATGACCACAGGTCCGGAGTAAATACCCGGTGGCGGTACCAGCGTTCCGTTCTCCGCGGTGGCGTCAACCAGTTTCTGCAGCGGCGGATAGGCGGCAAAAGCCGCTGACTGGAAGGCCACCGAACACAACACAAGGACGATGGTTCTTCCAGCCAGCGACCATGAAAAGTCAGCTGTCATCTTTCGACATTTTCAGCCGGATCAGCGCCGCCAGCGCCAGCATGGCGGTAAACAGCAACATCAGATAGAAACCGGTGGACGGGTAGGAGTGCGTGGTAAACTGCGCCACCTTGCCCTGCCCCAGCACGGTGGGCATGAACGGCTTGACCGTAAACGCGCCCATCTGGTTCAGGCGATGGCCATACCACCATAGCCAGCCGGAATACTCGATAACGAAAAACACCGGCAAGGCCATAGGCACCAGTATCATGAGCCAGTATAACGGCCCCCTGCCCTTGCGCGCGCCCCAGAGCAACAGCAACATGGCGCCAATAATGCCCCAAAAGACTATGTCCGCCACCGTGGTCATGGTTTTCACCATGGGATTGATTTCCGCCGGGTTGTTGAAGTAGCGCCCGAGGCTGGCTTTGTAGTGCCAGCTCATCATTTGCCTGCCACTGCCCTTCCAGGCTTCCCGTTCGGCAGCTGGCTGACGTTCCTGATAACGCTCAAAAGTGGCGCGCAGGTGCTCGATATTTTCAGCTTTGTCAGTACTGTCCGGAGCCGATGCAGCGCCGGATTCCCGGGCTTCGGACTTCGCCAGGGACGCTTTCAGACGTTCAAGTATGTCGTTGCCGCTCATCCCCGGAGCCCCGCTTTCCTTTTCGGTATCCTGGTCCAGCGCTGCGACCAGTGCGTGCAAATAGCCTGCTGTCTGATATTTCAGGCCGTCCCTGCCATACCAGGTCATGGCCATCCACACTGCGATGGCACCAAAACCGACACTCATGATGATCATGCGAATCTTCGGTTTGGTGCACATGAAGCCGAGCAGCATAACCACCAGCAATGCCACCAGAAACGGCGAAAAAGCGCGCTCGACAACACCGCCGGCAGCAATGGGGTACATGCCGACATAGTGATTGATGGTGTCCATTTCGTGTACACAATCCAGCGC
>JALXFQ010000037.1 GCA_027067235.1 Gammaproteobacteria bacterium | reverse complement strand
TCCACCGCGGTGCGGTAAACCTTGTCCACGCTGATCTGGCCGCGATGATTGGTTTCCACGCCGACGGCTTCCAGCCCCATGTCCTGCGCGTTGCCGGAACGGCCGTTGCACCACAGCAGAATGTCGGAGCGGATGGATTTGCCGGAGCGGGTCAGCAGCACCACGCCCTGGTCATCAGCCTCGATGCTCTTCATGCTTTCGTTGTGGCGGATGACCACGCCCTGATCACGCAGGTGATAGCTCAGGGCATCGGTAATTTCGTCATCGAGAAAGGACAGCAGGCGGTCGCGTGTATTCACCAGCGTCACTTTCACGTCCAGATTGCAGAAGATCGACGCATATTCGCAGCCGATCACGCCAGCGCCGTAAATGGTGATGCTGGCCGGCGTATGCGCCAGGCGCAGCACGGTATCGCTGTCGACGATGCGTGGATCGCTGAAATCGACATCCTGCGGGTGGTAGGGGCGCGAGCCGGTGGCAATGACCACATGATCGGCGCCCAGCCTGATGGTATCGCCATGAGCCGGCCTGACCCTGACCGTATGAGCGTCTTCCAGCTCGCCGCGTCCGGTGTACAGGTCCACCTTGTTGCGGGCGTAGTGGCGGTAACGCGTATCCACCTGCTCCTGTATCACTTTCTCGGCGGCCTTGAGCAGTTCCGGGTATTCCGGCGCAAGCTGGTTCTGCAAATGCTGGAACAGCGGGTTGCTTTTGAATTCCATCAACCGCTGCACGTTATGGCGCAGGGATTTGCTGGGGATGGTTCCCCAGTGCGTACAGCCGCCGCCGACGCGCTGGTATGCTTCCACCAGAGCCACTTTTTTGCCACTTTTCGCCAGCTTCATGGCGGCGCCTTCGCCACCGGGTCCGCTGCCGATGACTACCGCGTCATACTGCCTGTCTTGCATGCCTGGGATCTGAAAATCATGGAGCCTGCATTGTAACATCCGCTGCGACGGATTGACGGACGAATCTTGTTGTATCCTGACGGGCCGGTGTTAGAGTGCGATTCAGAAGGTTTTTTCGTACCGGGAGTGTTCTGAAAAGTGAAATGGCTGGTTGGACTGCTGCTGACAATGGCTCTGGCGCTGACGGTTTTTTTCGTTACCCTGAACCGCGATCCGTCCATCTACCTGGGCGCGCTGCAATCGGCGCTGGAGGATGCCACCGGGCGCAAGCTGACGGTGAATGGCGAGATCAGGCTGGCATTGTTTCCACACCCGACTCTGGAGTTGAGTGATGTTTCCCTTAGCAATGCCGCGTGGGGATCGCGCCCGCACATGATCAGGGCAAAGAAAATGGCGGCGCAACTGGACCGCAAACAGTTGCTGGTCGGTGGCATCCGCTTTCGCTATATCCGTTTGCATGGCGTCGACCTGCTGCTGGAACAGAATTCCACAGGGACCGGTAACTGGGTGATGGGAGAGGCGTCTGCCGAGTCCGACACCGGCAGCGGCGGGTTTCTGTCATTGCTGCAAAATGGCCGGGTCGATCTTTCGCAGAGCCGCGTGGTTTACCGCAAACCCGGGATAGAGCCTGTCGCCATCGACATCCCTAAACTGAGCGTCAGGCCGACCCGCAAGGGCGCTCTGGCGATCAACGGCGACGTGGGCTGGAAAAAACGGCTGTTTCGGCTGGATGCTCGGGTGTCGGCAAAAAAACACAGCTATGAGGCCAGACTGGTCAGCGAGGGCATGCGGGCGGCGGTCAGCGGCGGCTGGGAGAAATCGGCTCCAGCGCTGGTTTTTTCGGCCAAGCTGGATAATCCGGCCCTGCTGAATCCGCTGCTCGGCGTGCATTTGCCGGAACTCGGCGCATTGGCGGCATCGGGCAAATACAGCCTTTCCAGCCAGCGCTACGACGCCCGGCTGACGCATGCAGCCTTTACCGCACAGGCCAGCGGAAAAGCGGATTCGGCGGTTACGCTTGCGGTGAAAATCACGCAACCGGCGCAACTGGCATCGCTGCTGCATATCTGGCTGCCGGCCAGCGCGCCGATCACGGCTAGCGCCGTGGTTTCTCCGCCAGGCAAGCATTCGCCGTTAAAAATCAGCAAGCTGCAGGCTAAAACCGGAGAGACCGATGTGGCGGGCGAGGTGAGCCTGCGCCAGCAGCCATTGGCGTTAGAGGTCAGGCTGCAATCGAATCGACTGCGTGTGCAGGATCTGGTTCAGGAAGCTGCAAAGGCGGCCGGGGACAACACTGCTGAAGCGCCGTCAGCCGCTAAAAACCGGGTGTTTTCCAGCCAGCCGCTTGAACTGCAATGGCTGCAGGATTTACAGCTGGCGCTGAACGCCAGCGTCGGTGAATTGCAGCTCGATGGGAAGCGCCAGATCAGCGACGTGAAAGTTAGCGCCACCATCAAGGATCGGCGTTTGGACCTGAACCTGAACTCGATGCGCTGGGCAGATGGTATCTGGCAGGGCCGCTTCGCTGTGGATGGCAGTCAGCAGACGCCAGTGGTCAGCGCCAGTCTTACCACCCGCAAAGCGGCTTTGGCCAGACTCATTCCCGATGCTGAAAAATGGATGCACGGCGGTGAGCTGACCCTGAAAGCCGACCTGCACGGCCGCGGCCGCTCGGCGCATGCTATTGTCGCCAGTCTCAACGGCATGCTGGATCTACGTCTGGGGCAGATGGATGTGGCGGCTTCCGGCCTGAAGTTCGTCGCCGGTGGTCTGCTGGCGCAGACCCTGGGGGCATTGACGCCGAAATCAAAAACCAGCAGCGCGGGTCGTGAGGGTTTTACCCGTTTCGATTGCTCTGTTGCCTGGTTCGACATCAACAAAGGCGTGGCCAGAGCGCCCAAAACCATCGGCCTGGAGTCGAAATATTTCAATGTCGGCGGCGAGGGGAGCATCGATCTGGGCAGGGAGAAACTGGATCTGCACTTTGTCCCCAAACCACGCAAGGGTCTGGGCGTGAGCCTGTCCACGGTGAGCAATATCGTCATGCTGGGGGGAAGCCTGAGCGAGCCTAAAATGCAGGTGGGCGGCAAGGAACTGCTGAAGTCCGGCGCCAGCCTCAGCGCGGCCCTGGCCACCGGCGGCACCTCGTTGCTGGTGCAGAGTCTGTTCAACCGGGTCACTTCGGAGCAGTTTTCCTGCGACAATACGCTGAAACGCGTGGCGGCGCTGGCCGGTTCCGGCAAGGCCGGGGCGGCCCCACCAGACCCTGATACAGAAACCAGTCCACAGCCTGAGCCAAAGCCGGAATCGGCGCCGCAAGCGGCCCCTAAAACAGGCGCGAACAAAAACCGTCAGCCAGAACCGGCCGGGGAAGAGGTGCTTTCCGGAGGCTGAGTAAAACCGCGCCGGCGCTACAGTTTGTTGACTACCCAGCGGGTGACGAACTCGGCCGTATTGGCGCATTGCTCGCCGCGATTGTCGGAAAAGGCCTGGTATTCCTCTGCTTTCCACATGTCGTAGGTGCGGCCGGTAAACTGTTTCTGCAGGTCGCGGCAGGTGGTGCCGCCAAATTCCTTTTCGAAGTCTTCCACCAGTTCGTTGCAGGCCTTGAAATTACCGATGAACTTGCCTTTTTCGAATTTGTCCCGGTCGCGTCCACGTTTGCTGCCCAGGGTCAGCAGGCCGCCCACCAGCGAGCCACACAGGCCGACGCCAGTGAGCCCGCCGCCGCCAGACAGTCCATGGCTGGCCTTGATGGTTTCGTCCGTGATGGCGTTGCCGGGCACGGTTTCCTTGACCGCCGCCAGCACGCACTGCGGGCAGCAGCCGTAATCGAATTCATAGCTTTTGGCGATGGCCGCGGCTTTCTCCGCTATTTCCCTTTTGTTGGTCATGTCAGGCACCTCTATCAGAAAATAATAGAATAATGATATGCCAGCCGGCGCGGATTGCCAATATTGACCGGCTCGGGGCGATTCAGTTGTCGACAGGGGGTAGCGGCAGGAACCGCGTGTCCGCGCGCGGTCGCCTGTCGGGCAGGTTATGTTTTGCCAGCCGCATGACCCGCTGCGCTTCGGCGCGGTAGCTGGTGAGTTTGCCGCCGTAGATGCTGATGTGCCGCGGCTGGTTGTTGTCGTCGCTGACCAGGATGGTGTCGCGCGGACGCTTGAAGGCGGAGCCTGTTTGTTGTGGCAGTACGCGCAAACCGGCAAAAGCGTCCTCGACCCGGTGCGGCAGCTGCGGGAAATAGTGGCGCAAATTGGACTGAAGATAGTTGATTTCCGCCGCCAGCGGCTGGACCTGTTCCGGGTCGCCGCGATAGAGGGTTTCCGTGGTTCCCACCAGAGTCTTGCCGTGCCAGTGGCCGAAACCGGGTATGGTGAAGATGGCGCGCCGATCGCTGACAGCCTCGGTGTAGTAAATGCCCTGGGTCAGGCGGGCGTCGATGACAATATGCGCGCCCTGCACCAGGTCGATGGCCAGCGGCCTTGCCTGCGAGTCGATACGCCGGTTAACCATGTTGACCCACGGGCCGGCGGCGTTGATCAGCACGCGGCATGTCTGTTCCACCGATTTGCCGTCCTGCTCCCAGGCCGCCGACATGCCCCTGGTGCTGGGCGTGGCGCTGACGAATTGCGCCGGACAGGCCAGTTCCGCCCCCAGTTGCCGGGCTGAATGCATCACCGCCCGGGTCAGAGCGGCGTCATCGGTCTGGGCGTCCCAGTACTGGTACACAGCCTGCAGATGACGTGTTTCGAGGCCGTCGAGCTGGCCCCAGCGCGAGCGCGGTATCTTGCGGTGCAGGGCATCCCTGCGCAGGCCGGTGAGCAACCCGTACAGGCTCAGTCCGGCGCGTATCTGCCAGGGTCGGCGTCGGGTTTCGCGGTACACCGGGATATGAAACGGCGTCAGTTTCACCAGTTCCGGCGCGTTGCGCAGCAGCAGCGAGCGCTCGCGCAGGGTCTTGCGGACCAGCGCAAACTGGCCGGTTTCCAGATAGCGCAGGCCGCCGTGGATGAGTTTGCTGGAGCGGCTGGAGGTGCCATGCGCAACCGCTGTCTGTTCCAGCACCAGCACCGAGTAACCGGCCGCCGCTGCCGCCTGGGCCACGCCGACGCCATGAATACCGCCGCCGATGACGATCAGATCAGGCATGGCTCAGGCGCGCAAGAGGCGCGAATAGTGGTCGGTTTCCACCAGATCAACGCCTTCGTCCAGCAGGGTTTGCGCCAGATCGGGGTCTGAGGTTTGGAACGCCGCAAGACCGGCGTTCGCCGGCTTGCGTTTTTGCCACCGCGGCAGCGCGCGGATGGAGCTGAACAGATAGTCCGCGTGCCCGGGAACAGTGGTTGCGGCGGGAGTTTTGCTGTCCACGATCAGGCCGGTTGCGGGCCAGTGCTGCGCCGCCGCATAGTCGACAAAAGGCGCGGAAAACGAAATCAGCGGGCAGCGCTGGCGCAGATCGCCCACGGTTTCGGCGATACGGCGAAACACGGTTTGCACGTCGAAATGGCCGATGGCGATGCGTTTGGCTTCGATGAACAGGGTCGCGCGCGGATAGCGCCGCAGCAGGCAGACAGCGTCGTCGAGTTCGGCAACAGAGTACTTTTCGTCCAGCCGGCGGCGCCTGATCTGCGCGTCGGCAAGCTGGTGGATTTTACCCGCCTGGCCGGTAAGCCGTTGCAGGTCGCGGTCATGAAACAGGAATGGCGTCTGCTCGCGGCTCAGCTGCACGTCGGTTTCGACATAAACGGCGCCGGCGGCCAGCGCGGCTTCGATGCTGCCGAGGCTGTTCTCGGGGTGGCGGGTCTGATCGCCGCGATGGGCGATGAGCGTATCGGGGCCGAGCCGGCCGGCGTTCACTTCTTGACTCCGTCTTTTCTTCTGGCTCGCGGGTGGGCGCTGTCGTAAACCCTGGCCAGATGCTGGAAATCCAGGTGGGTGTAAATCTGCGTGGTGGAAATGTCGGCATGGCCGAGCAACTCCTGTACTGCACGCAGATCGCCGGATGATTCCAGCACATGGGTGGCGAAGGAATGACGCAGCATATGCGGGTGTACGGGCGTGTCCAGTCCCTGTTTCATGGACCAGTGTTTCAGCCGCTGCTGAACGTTGCGCGGGCTGATGCGTCTGCCCTGATTGCTGATGAACAGCGCCCGGGTATCGCTGCGGGCGAGGTTCTGCCGCTGCCGCAACCAGTCTGCGAGCGCCTGCAGCGCCATGCGCCCCACCGGAACCAGCCGGGTCTTGTCGCCCTTGCCGGTGACGCGCACCATGCCCTCGTTCAGATCCACGTCGAGCAGGTCCAGAGAAACGATTTCCGCCAGACGCAGGCCGGACGAATAGAGCAGCTCGATGATGGCGCGGTCGCGGCTGGCGAGCGGGTCATCTTCGCTGATGGCGACCAGTGAGGCGATCTGGTCCGGAGTCAGGGTATCCGGCAGTTTGCGGCCGCTTTTCGGCGTGATGACGCCCACCGCCGGATTGTTCTCCAGCCTGCCCTGTTGCAGCAGATAGTTGAAAAAAGAACGGCAGGCGGAAAGGCTGCGGCGCAGGCTGGCGGGTCCCAGTCCGCGTTGATGCAGGCGCGCCACCCAGTGCTGTAGCTGCACGGATTTCAGTTCCTGCCAGTCGGATATGGACTGTTCGCGGGCAAAAGCCAGCAGCTTGTCAAGGTCACGCCGGTAGTTGCTGACTGTATGCGGAGAAACGCGGCGGACGTCGCGCAGCCAGAGCAGAAAGGCATCAACCGGTGGCTGCAGATTCACGCTATATGTTCCTGTTCATCCGGTTTTGCGCAGGCATCTTTCGGCGGTAGCGCCGGCGTATTTGCTGAGCTTCTCGAGAAAACGCGTGCCGGCGTGCGGGGAGTATTCCTCAGCGTCGGTGGAACCCAGTACCAGTACGCCGCCCCAGGAGCCGCCAATGGGCAGAATGGTAAACGAACGAATCGTGTCATGGCTTTCACCGAATACCGGTTCGAGATCAAATGTCATCAGGTCGTTGAAACATGCGGCGGGCTGGCCGTCGAGTAAAACATCGCGCAGCTCGCCCAGCAGGGCATGTTCCGGCGGCACCAGTTCCGGGCGTTCACCGGCATGTTCCGGGTCGGGTATCAGTATTTTCACCGCGCTGATGCCGAAACTGTTGCGCAACCCGTAAATCAGTTCATCCAGAAATTCGTCCATGTTGGCACATTCCATGAAACGAATGGCCAGCATGTGCAGGCGGTCGGCTATCTGTTCGTTGCGGCGGGCGATTTCCACCAGCTGGACCAGTTCTTCCGAGGTGGCTTTTTCCCGGTTGCGCAGCACTGCGACCTGTCGTTCGATCAGGGACACCGTGCCTGGGGGGCCGTTATGCGGTACATCCAGCAACTCCAGCAGATCGGGGTTGCGTTTGAAGAATGCCGGATCCTGACGCAGGAATTCGGCGACCTGGTCGTCATCCAGAGAAATTTTCTGCCCCAGCTCAACGTGTTGCATGCATTATACCCTTTATGAGATGTTCATGGTGCCTTCAAACACGCTGGCGGCGGGCCCGGTCATGAATACCGGCTTTCCCTCTCCTTCCCAGCGTATCGACAGATTGCCGCCGCGCAACTGCGCTTCGGCGGTCTGGTTCAGCAGGCCGGCCTGCCGCGCGGCTACCATGGCGGCACAGGCACCGCTGCCGCAAGCCCGGGTTTCGCCGGCGCCGCGCTCAAACACGCGCAGGCGGAAATGACCGCGGTCAATTATTTGCAGGAAGCCGACATTGACCTGCTCGGGAAAGGCCGGGTGCGCCTGCAAGGCCGGCCCCAGCGTCGCCACTGGCGCACTGTCCACGTCGTCCACCAGAATCACCGCGTGCGGGTTGCCCATGGACAGGGCGTGAAAACGCAGCGGCTGTCCTGCCACGTCGAGCTCATACGCCTGCTGGCGCCGGGCCGCGTCAAACGGCACATCGGCGGGCTCGAAGCCCGGTTCGCCCATGTTGACCTCCACTTCGCCGTTGTCGCGGATTTTCAGCAGAATAGGGCCGGCGCTGGTGCTGACCGGGATTTCTTTCTTGTCCGTCAGTGCCTTGTCGCGCACGAACCGGGCGAAACAGCGCGCGCCGTTACCGCATTGTTCCACTTCGCCGCCATCGGCGTTGAATATGCGATAGTGAAAATCCGCCTCCGGGCCGGGTGAGGGCTCCACCAGCAGCAATTGATCGCAACCGACACCGCAATGGCGGTCGGCGATCTGGCGGATTTGTTCTGCTGTCAGATTCACGGACTGATTGATCGCGTCGATGACGACGAAATCATTACCCAGGCCGTGCATCTTGGTGAATCGGAGTTGCATCAGCCAAGTTTAGCAGCCTGCCGGACTGATGAACATCTGCTCCGGGAATGCCGCAAGCGGCCGGGATGCCACCGGTCCGGCAGGCTGTCAGCAGGCCGAGCTGTAATCACGATAAACGCAGCGATTCATCACGGTGAACAATCCGGCCTGCGCCGCTTTCATTGCTGCCGCCTGGTTGACCACGCCGTCCTGCATCCACACCGGAATATTTTTCTCGATGCAGGTATCGACAATGGGTTGCACCAGCGACGGGTTGCGGAAAACCACCGCCAGATCCACGGCCTGGTCGAGCTCGGCAAGGCTGGGCCAGGCTTTCTCGCCCAGAATTTCGGCAACAGCCGGACGCACCGGGATAATGCGGAAACCGAAACCCTGCATGGCGGCGGCCACCCGGTGACTGGGACGATGGGGTTTCGGCGACAGGCCGACGATGGCCAGGGTTCTGG
>JALXFQ010000036.1 GCA_027067235.1 Gammaproteobacteria bacterium | reverse complement strand
CCTACGGACTGCCAGAATTTCACCGCCGCGTAGTTGGTGGTATTGGCCTGCACCGACAGGTGGATGGGCAGGTCTGGCCAGCGCTCGCGAACCAGGTGTATCAGCCCGGGGTCGGCCATGATCAGCGCGTCCGGGCCCATGGCGATAACGGGTTCCATGTCCGCGAGGAAGGTTTTGACCTTGGCATTATGCGGCATGATGTTGGTGGTGAGGAAAAACTTCCTGCCCAGACGGTGCGCCTGGCGGATGCCTTTTTCCAGATTGTCGCCATGAAAATCGTTGTTGCGCACGCGCAGGCTGTAACGTGGCTGTCCGGCATAAACCGCGTCCGCGCCATAGGCGAAAGCGTATTGCATGGTTTTCAGCGTACCCGCGGGCGCGAGCAATTGCGGTTTTTTTAACATTCTGGTGTCAATATCCGACAAATGTGCATAATTATGATAGCCTGAAACCCGATATTACTATAAAAACTGGCGGTTCATGAGAGATGGCTGAAAGGCAATCGTTCCGTCGTGGGGGCATAGTGGACAAACTGGTTGATCGAGCCGATGCCTGGCAGGGCGTGGCGCATTGTGAAAGCTGTAATATACGCAACAGCGTGCTGTTTTCCGGCCTGGAAGAGAAAGACTTCGAGCAGATTCATACGCCCATTATCCAGAGCGTGTTCGAACCCGGCGATATACTCTACCGGGAAGGTGAATCAGCGAAGTATATCTATACCATCCGCTCCGGGCTGGTGAAGCTGGTGCATTATCTGCCCGATGGCGGCCAGCGCATCGTGCGGCTGGTAAAAAGTACCGATGTCACCGGCCTCGAGGCCCTGCTCGGGAATGCCTATACCCATGACGCTGTGGTTCTGCAGCATACCGAAATCTGCCGGCTGCCCATCGAAGTGGTCAATCATCTGGCGCATCACAGTCCCCGGTTGCACGCCGAACTGCTCAAACGCTGGCAGTCTGCACTGGAGCAGGCCGACCTGTGGCTGGCGAAACTGGCCACCGGCTCCGCCCGTCAGCGCGTCGCCCAACTGCTGCTTTGGCTCAACGACAATTTCACCAAGGATCAGTGCTGCATGATCAGCCGTGAAGATATGGGCGCCATGCTCGGCATCACCACCGAGACCGCCAGCCGCACGGTGGCCGGTTTCAAGCGCAATGGCCTCATCGTCCAGCACGGCCAGAAAGAATTTGCCTGCGATGTTGGCGCTTTGCAGAAAATTCTGGACGAATAACCGGCCCCGCCCGATTCGCGGCGGAATATTTCACTCTGGTCTCGCGTCTTTGACTGTAGCCGCCTGTTAAAGCCTGACGCATCGCCGTGGTGATGTCTGGTCTTGCTGGTTGGCCTGGTTTGCAGCCCCCCCCCAAACGGAGGACTTAACCAACTAAAAAGAGGAATGATAATGAACATTAAAACCATTGCGTTTGCATCCTTGCTCGCTGCCTGTCTCGGGCTGCCCGCAGGTGCGATCGCCAAAACCGGCGACGCCGGACAGGGCCATGACTACCGCACCTTTCACAGTGACGGCAGTATCGAATACGGAAAAATTGGCGATTCCTACACGGCCGATCTGGTCATGTATCTGGCGGGCAACCAGTTCATGGTGATGGAAGACCTGATGAAGGATTTTCAGTCGAAGCACCCTGATATCAAGTCGGTGTACGTGGAAACCATCCCGCCCGGCCAGATATTCAAGAAGCAGTTACTCAAACAGGGCGAAATCAACGGTCAGAAAACCGCCATGACGCCGGATCTGTTCGCCAGCGTGAATATCAATCATCTGCGCAAGCTGAAAGGCAAGGGGCTGATGGACGAGCATATGATTTACGTTCACAACAAACTGGAGCTGATGGTGGCGAAGGGCAACCCGAAAGGCATCAAGGGGCCGAAAGACCTGGGGAGGGATGATCTGGTGCTGTCGCTGCCAAATCCGCTCACCGAGGGTATTTTCAAGTTCTACGGCAGCGAAATGCTCAGGGACCTGGGTTTGTACGAAAAAGTGACCGGCGGCAAGCAGTGCAAGAGCTGCTGGGCCGTGCCGGGAAAAACCTGGTTTACCTCGCGCCATCATCGTGAAACGCCACACCGCATCGAACAGGGCGAAGCTGATACCGGCATTGTCTGGGCGACAGAAGTGGCTTACGCAAAACGCAAGGGCAGGGCGCTGGACGGCGTTGCCATCCCCGCGCCGTTGAACAAGCAGGACAAGGTTGGCTACGCCATCGGTCCCATGTCCAAAGCGCGCAACAGGGAAAATGCTAAAACCTTTCTGGACTATCTGGCGAGCAAGGACGCGCAGGACATTTATGCCGGATATGGCTTTGGACCGGCAACCGCCGAGGAGTTGACGCTGAAGCCCTTGACCGCCAAATAAGCGCAGCGTCGTTTATGAACAAAAAAGCCCGGAAAACTTCCGGGCTTTCTTGCCTGCATGAATCGCTGGCGGTTTATGCGAGAAATACTCAATAATCAATCGCCACGTGGAATGCATTGATGAGAATGTCAGAGGCAACCATTTCCGCCGCATAGCTGGTGGCGAAGAAAATTTCCGCGTCGCTCCATCCCAGTTTGTGCAGGCCGTCGATATCCGCCGCGGTGGTGGATTTCGGGTGTTTGGTTGCTTTCAACGCAAATGCCAACAGATCTTTCTGTTTTTCCGGTAACGGCGCGGCGACTGCGCCATGTTTTTTCATTGCCACCACGTCTTTTGGATTCATTTTGAAGTCATTGATCAGAAATGCTTCATTGACGCCGATGCAATACTGGCAGCTATGATCGGCGGATACCAGCATACGGATAATGGTCTGCAACTGCGGATCCACGGTCTTGTGCGCGCCCGCCGCCTTGTAACCTTCCCAGCGCATACGCAGCATTTCCGGATTGGTGCTGTACAGCTTGATCGGGTTCGGCACGAACTGCCACTGCGCCTGAATTTCGTCATACACTTTTGCCACGTCGCCGGTGGCTTCTTGGGTGGATACGACATCGATCAGTGCTGGTTTTTCCGGCGC
>JALXFQ010000035.1 GCA_027067235.1 Gammaproteobacteria bacterium | reverse complement strand
ATCGTTGGTTCCCCCAACAGCTCCAACTCCAACCGCCTGCGCGAAGTGGCCGAAACCCGGGGCGTGCCCGCCTACATGATCGACGGACCCGAGGATATTCAGCAATCCTGGCTGGAAAACGTCAAAATCATCGGCCTGTCAGCCGGTGCTTCCGCGCCTGAAATACTGGTGGCGGATGTGCTGGAGCGGCTCAGGCAATGGGGCGCGGGCCGGGTTCAGGAACTGGGCGGCGAAGCAGAAAACATCACTTTTGCACTGCCGAAAGAACTGCGTACTGCCTGAGTGCGGGCCGGAGTCGATATTCCTGTTTATTATCCCAGATAAAACAACAGGATACGCCACATTCGCAATTCAATCTGAATGATATAGAATACTGCAGCAAGCCGCCGCGGATTGCTGTCGCGCCGGTTGACGAACAAAAGGACTCTATGCCAATGCAAAACCGAACAAATCCACTGTCTTGTCGTAATGCGCTGATACTTGTTGCTCTGTCGGCTTCGCTGCCGGCTTTCGCGGAAACGCCCGCAGCGACCACAGACGACGCCACGGCAGCACCGGCAGTGGATGCTCTGGCGCCGCAGGGCATCCGTGCCTTGCTCACCGCGCCGGCGGAAACCGTGCTGTCCAGCCAGATGGACGGCCGCATCCTTTCGATTCCGGTAAAAGATGGCGATACAGCCAAGAAAGGCGATGAGTTGCTGCAATTCGACTGCAAGGAAAACGAAGCCGAACTGCGCAAGTCCAGGGCCCAGTTAAGCGAGGCGCGTTATACCTGGAAGGCCAACCAGCAACTGAAAAAAGAGCACGCTGTGCGTGAACTTGACGTTCAGCTGTCGTCTGCCAGACTGGAACAGGCAAGAGCGGACTACGAAATCAGGAAGTCGCAGAAGGCAAAATGCAGGATCACCGCGCCTTTTGACGGCCGTGTGGTGAAAGTGCTGGTGAAGCCCTATCAGAGCGTTTCCAGCGGTACACAACTGGTGGAGTATCTGGATAATTCGAAGCTTGAGATACAGTTGTATGCGCCATCGCGCTGGCTCACCTGGATCAAGCCTGGCGTGGCGTTCGATATCAGGATTGACGAAACCGGCAAGACTTATCCGGCGGTGGTGACCGGCATCGGCGCGCGCGTTGATCCGGTAAGCCAGACCGTGGAAATCAAGGCCGAGATCAATGGCGAATATGATGACCTGCTGGCCGGCATGAGCGGAGTGGCGTTGCTGGAACAACCGAAATGACAAACCTGCCTCCCAAAAAGTCGCGTTCAACGGCGGTTCTGACCACATTTATCGGGTTGGAGCAGGAGGCACGCAAAGCGCAAAACCATCAGGAACTGGCTTTTCTGATCGTCAACAAGACGCATCAGCTGCTGCCGTATGCGCAGGCTTTTTTCTGGCGTTATTCCGAAACCGGCAAGGTAGTGGTGGAAGCGGTGTCCGGGGTTGCCAAATACGAGCCCAACGCGCCTCATCTGCAATGGGTTCGCGCGCTGGTGAAAACACAGGCATCTGATCTCGAAACGGCCGGCGTGTTGCGCGTAATCGAACATGTGACATTGCTCGATGATGCGGACCAGGCCCAGCAAAAACTGGCCGCGGAGCAAGTGCTGTGGGCGCCGATGCCGGGGCCGGATGGCAAACTGCTCGGTGGCCTGCTGATGTTCCGGTCAGAACCTTTCAAGCAGCACGAAATGGTGTTGCTGGAGCGCCTGATGGGCGCTTATGGACACGCCTGGGCGGCGTTGCAGCGAGCCGGTGGAAAGTCCTCGGGGCTGCTGAAACTGTCGCGATCCGGCAAACTCCGGGCCGCGCTGGCCGCCGCCATCATCGGCGCCATGTTCCTGCCGGTGCATATATCGGTGCTGGCGCCGGCAGAGGTGACCGCCACGGACCCGCTGGTGGTGAGCGCGCCTTCGGCCGGCGTGGTAAAGAAAATAGCGGTCAAACCCAACCAGGCAGTCAAAAAAGGTGATTTGCTGTTCAGCCTGGATGACGCCGATGTGCGTTCGAAATACGAAGTCGCGCGCAAGGAGGCTGCGCTGGCCCGGGCCGATTATCATCGCGCGGCGCAGAAGGCGTTTGGCGATATGGACAGCCGCGCGCAGTTGAAGCTGCTCGATGCCAGAGTCAAACAGAAGCAGCTGGAAGTGAATTACCTGGGCGATTTGCTGAACCGTATCGAAGTACGCGCCGAACAGAATGGCGTTGCCGTGTTCAACGATGTTAACGACTGGATCGGCAAGCCGGTGGATGTGGGGCAGAAGGTGATGGTGCTGGCCGACCCCGACCACGCCGAGCTGGAGGCATTGATGCGCGTGGGCGATACCATCTCGCTGCGCAACGGTAATCCGGTGAAGCTGTTTCTGAATACCGACCCGACCCGGCCTTTGCCCGCCAGCGTTTATCGCGTCAGCTACGACGCCACGGAGGGGCCGGACGGCAGCCTGGGTTTTACCGTCAAGGCCCGTTTCGATGAGGATGTGGCGCTGCCGCGCATAGGTCTGAAAGGCACGGCGAAGCTTTACGGCGACAAGGTGACGCTATTTTATTACCTCATGCGTCGGCCCATTGCGACCCTGCGCCAGACCCTGGGACTGTAGGACGTGAACCAGACGGCAGGATCGGCTCTACCGTTGCAGGGTAATGCGCTGCCCGGCCAGAGCAGCGACGGTGCCGATGGGCCGGCACAACCGGCCGCCCTGCCCGATGAACTCATCCAGGCCTTCAGTCTGCCGCCCATGCGCGATGATCTGGATATCCATGAAGGCCCGTCCAACAATGATGGCGCGCCCACCTGGGCCCTGCATGACCCGGTGCGGAACCAGTTTTTCCGCATTGGCTGGTCGGAGTACGAAATCATCCGCCGCTGGCCCATGGGCAATGGTCTGGCGATCGTGGCTGATATCAACAAGCATACAACGCTCAGCATCACGCCGGAACAGTTGCTGGCGGTGAAGGAATTTCTCGCGCAGAACCAGCTTTTGCTGGTTCACAGCGAAGAAGCCATGGAACGCAT
>JALXFQ010000034.1 GCA_027067235.1 Gammaproteobacteria bacterium | reverse complement strand
CGTCGGCCTCGCTGTTGAGCAGGTCACGCTGGCCGTCGGCGTTGAAATCCACGGCATAGGCGCGATAACTGCTGGGCATGAACTGGGGCAGACCCAGGGCGCCGGCATAGGAGCTTTTCATTGCCGCTGGACTGAGTTTTTCTTCTTTCGCCAGCCGCACCAGTTGCACCAGCTCGGAATAAAAGAATTTCGAACGGCGCGGATATCCCACCGACAGAGTCGCCAGCGAATCCAGCGCCGACCAGCGGCCCTTGTTGTCGCCGTACTGGGTTTCCACGCCGATGATGGCGACAATGATTTCCGCCGGAACACCGTATTGCTTTTCCGCGGCAGCCAGCTCCTTTCGATGCTTTTTCCAGAATTTGACGCCGCCGTCGATTCTTTTCCTGTTGAGGAATATTTTTTTATAGCGATGCCAGGGCAGTCCTTCGCTGGGACGGGTAATGGCATCAATGATTTTTTTCTGATAGCTGACGCCATCGAACCAGTCGGCGATTTCCGCCTGCGAAAAACCGGTGGATTTGGCCAGTCTCGACGGCAGCTTCTGGATTTCGGCCTCCGGCGTAGCCATAACCGGCAACGCGGTCAGGGCGGATACAAGTAAAAAAGCCAGACGGCCAGTCATCTTCGGCACCTTCTAAGATTTAACTTGAAATTAGTCTTCTACGTGAATGAATACTCATAAGAATACCAAAACCGGCCATTAAAGTAACCATGGAAGTTCCCCCATAGCTGACCAGCGGCAAAGGTACGCCAACCACGGGCAAAATACCGGAAACCATGCCGATATTGACGAATACATAAAAGAAAAAGGTGATACTGAGACTCCCGGCCAGCAAACGGGAATAGCTGTCGGTGGCGGAAATGGCGATATACAGCCCGCGACCGATAATATAACTGTATAGCAGCAGCAGAATACTGGCGCCGATCAGACCGAATTCTTCACCAAACACGGCAAAAATAAAATCGGTATGGCGTTCGGGAATAAAATCCAGCTGGGACTGGCTGCCATTGGTCCAGCCCTTGCCGTAGATGCCACCAGAACCAATGGCTATCTTGGCCTGGATAATGTGATAACCGGAACCCAGCGGATCGGCCTCGGGATTGAACAGGGTTAATACGCGCCGTTTCTGGTAATCGTGCATGAAATGCCAGGCCACCGGCGCCAGAGCCGCCGCGACTACGCCCAGACCCGCCAGTATGCGCCACTGTATGCCCGACAGAAAAATCACGAACACGCCGGCGGCAGCCACCAGTATGGCGGTACCCAGATCCGGCTGCAGCACGATCAGGGCGGCGGGTACGCCAATGGCAATGGCGCCGATAATCAGGCGCATGGGCGACGGCGGCAAGGGTTTGCGAGAAAACAGCCAGGCCGCCATCATGGGCACCCCCAGCTTCATCACTTCAGCCGGCTGGAACCGGAACAGGCCCAGATTGATCCAGCGTTGCGCACCCTTGCCGATAACGCCAATAGCCAGTACCACGATCAACAGAATCACGCCCGCGCCATAGATCCAGGGCGTCCAGCGCGCCAGCGCCTCGGGCGGAATCTGGGCCATGGCGATCATGATCACAAAGGCTGCCAGCATGCGCGTTCCCTGACGCAACAGTACCGACAGGTTTTCGCCGCCGGCGCTGTACAGTATGACCAGACTGAGCATGCTCATCAGCACCAGCGCGTACATCAGCGGGTAATCCAGATGCAACAGCGTTTTTCTGTTCATTGTGCATTTTCCTGCTTTTCGGCTTTGGCGGCTTCTTCTGCCTGCAATTGTTCCGGCGTCAGCAGGTAAGCGTCCATTACCGCCCTCGCCACCGGCGCCGCGCCGCTACCACCGTGACGGCCATGCTCGGCGACCACCGCTACCGCTATTTTGGGATCGGCGAACGGCGCGAAAGAAATAAACAGACCATGATCCCAGTATTTTTTGGCCAGGGCTTTTTCGTTGTAGCGAGCACCCTGGGCAACGCCCACCACCTGCGCGGTACCGGTTTTGCCGGCCATTTCATATTTGGCGCCCACTGCAATGCGCCGCGCCGTGCCGCCCCGGCCGTGCACCACATTATGCATGGCATTGCGTACAAATTCATAGTCCTTGGCGCGGGTGTTCTCAGCCTTGCGCAGCACTTCCGGCTTGAGTTTCTCCACCTCGCCGGTGATCGGATCCTGTATGGCGAACACCACGCGCGGCTTGTATTGCAGACCGTTGTGCACGATCGCGGCAGTGGCGTTCGCCAGTTGCAGCGGCGTTACCAGAATGAAGCCCTGTCCGATACCCGCGATCACTGTTTCACCGGGATACCACACCTGTTTGCGCACCTTGCGTTTCCATTCCCGCGACGGGTACAGACCGGAAGACTCGCTGGGCAGATCGATTTCGGTTTTCTGACCGAAGCCAAAGGATGTCATTTCCCGATGCAGGGTATCGATGCCCAGTTTGTGCGCCAGCGTATAAAAATACACGTCACAGGATTCGGTCACCGCGCGACTCACGTTCATGGCGCCGTGCCCGGATTTTTTCCAGCAGCGATACTTGTGCCTGGCGTTGCCAAGGCGGAAATAGCCGGGGCAATACGTGGTGGCATAGCGATTGACACCTTCATCCAGCCCCGCGAGAGCCATAAACGGCTTGATGGTGGAGCCAGGCGGATAGCGGCCGTTCAGCGCCCGGTTGACCAGTGGCCGGTCGGGCGAGTCCCGCAATGCCGCATAGGGCTTGAAACCGATACCGTTGATAAACGGATTGGGGTCGTAACTGGGCTTGCTCACCAGCGCCAGCACGCCCCCCGTGGCCGGATCGATAGCGACCACCGCGCCATTGAATTCACCCAGGGCTTCCTCGCCTTTCTGTTGCAGGCGCACATCAATATTCAGGTACAGATTCTTGCCCGGCGTTGGCTTGAGGGTGCGAATAACGCGCAGTTTTCTGCCATGGGCATTGGTTTCCACCTGCTCGTAACCCGGCACGCCATGCAGTATTTCCTCGTAACTGCGCTCCACCCCGGTCTTGCCGATATATTCCGAGCCGCGGTATCGCGACTGATACACTTGCGGATCCATATTACTGATATCGCGGTCGGAAATGCGGCCCACATAACCCACCACATGGGCGGTCAGGCGACCAAGTGGATAATGTCGCTGCAGGCGCGCCTTCAGCTCGGCGCCGGGAAACCGGTGCTGATTGACCGAAAACCGCGCCGCCTCCTCGTCACTGAGATGCGTACGCAGCAGAATACTCTCGAACCCGGGACGCTGACTGCGGCGCTTGTTGAAGCGTTTGATATCGTAATCGGACAATTCCACGATATAACTGAGGCCACGCAGCAGCTCGTCCATGTCTTCCACCTGATCGGGAACGATTTCCAGCGTAAACACGGAAAAATTCTGCGCCAGCAAAACGCCGTTTCGGTCATAGATCAGACCCCGCGCCGGCGGAATGGGCACCACGGTAATACGGTTGCGCTCCGACAAGGTGGAAAAATGTCGGTGGTCCAGCACCTGCAGATACACCAGTCGCGCCAGTAACAGCAGAAACAGGAAAGCGACAATAAACGACGAGACTATCAGACGGTTGCGAAAAACCCGGCTTTCTCTGGCGACATCTCTTATGGATTCATGGGACATGGGGTTCAGATCGAGAAATTATCGTTTATGACCGTTGCCATCGGCGAAGTTCTGCCGGAAAAACCGGACACCCGCTCGCCAACAGCATGACGACATACCGGGATCGTGCCACACGGCAGCGCGACGCCGGTCACATGTTTGAGCGTCTGCGCAAATGGGCAAACAGATAATACAGCCATGGCCAGAACAGCATGGCCACCAACACGCCCAGAAAATATTTCCAGTTCACCGCATAATTATCCAGCATGCCGCGAATCAGGGATGAGATCAGCTGATCCAGAAAAACCAGAACACCTGCTACGACCGTCTGCTGGATCAGTGGAAACATGGAGATTCTCTTGTGAAAGCGGGAAGCCAGATAGGCAATGACTGTTTTGGCCAGGGCGTGCTGTCCCATGGGACTGCCCAGCATCACATCCATGACCAGACCGCTGGCGAACCCCGAAACAACGCCTACCCGCGCCGGCTGGTACACACACCAGAAAATCAGCACCACGCTGACCAGATCCGGACGGTATGTCTCCGCCCAGGACGGAAAAGGGATCATGGCCACACTGAAGGCCAGAAAGAACGAGGCCAGTATATTCAGCAGGGGCCGTTTTTTGTGTCGGGTTCTGGCATCAATCACTGTGCGTCACCACGCAGTTGCGACGTATCCGGCGCTGGCACCACCGGCGACTTTTCCACTCCACCGGGCCAGATCAGCAACACCTCCTTGCTACGATTCAGGTCCGCCATAGGACGCGCCAGTATGCTCAGAAAAGCTTCGCCGGTATCCTTGATCCTGACTATGCGGGCTACCGGAAATCCGGCCGGATAACGCCCACCCAGACCGGACGTTACCAGTACATCGCCTTCGCGCACATCCGCCAGCTTGCTCAGGTGCCGCAGCTCCAGCTGATGCGCCGAGCCGGTGCCGAACAGGATGGCGCGCAGGGCGTTGCGCTGCACTTCCACCGGTATCGCCGCGCTGGGATCGGTGATGAGAGTCACCGCGCTGGTCAGCGGATAGACATGCGTGACCTGCCCCATGACGCCATCAGCGTCGATCACCGATTGCCCCACATAAACCCCGCGCTGACTGCCCTTGTCGATGATGATGCGCTGGCTGAAAGCCTCCAGACTGACTTCCAGCAACTCGGCCATGAGATATCGGTTGGACGTTCGGCGCGCCGCCCCGAACAGCTTGCGCAGACGCGCATTTTCCGCCCGCAACGATTCGAACTGCTGCGCCTTCGTCTGCAGCAACAGATTTTCCTTTTCCAGCCAGACCACGCGGCTGTTCAGTTTGCTGCGTTCGATCAGGGCGCCGCTGGTGGCGCGCCCCAGTTTCGACGGCAGGGCGCCCACCACCTGCATCGGGTAGATCAGATAGGTCATGGCGGACCTAAAGTTCTCCAGGTAAGAGGATTTCTGGTCAGTGACCAGCAGCAGCAGGGAAAGCATGACGCAGACAAAAAACGCCAGAAAGCTGGATGATCCGCCGCGTCTGTCTTCCTGGAACGAATCCATGCCCGGAGGTTATTCGTGGGTGAACACGTCTCCCAGAGACTCGATTTCATCCAGTGCGCGGCCGCATCCGCGAGCAACGCAGGTCAGCGGATCTTCCGCCACGATCACCGGCAGGCCGGTCTCGTCCATCAGACGTTGGTCCAGATCGCGCAACAGCGCGCCACCGCCGGCAACCACCATGCCTTTCTCGGCAATATCGGCTGAAATCTCCGGCGGCGCCTGCTCCAGCGCAACGCGGATGGCGTCCACGATGGTGGTCAGCGGATCGGAAATCGCCTGGTAGATTTCGTCACTGCGCACAGCAACGCTGCGCGACAGCCCCTCGGCCAGGTCCCGGCCCTTGACCTCGATTTCCCGCACTTCGGATTTGGACCAGGCGGTGCCAATGGATTTCTTGACGCGCTCGGCAGTGGCTTCGCCGATGAGAACGCCATGACGCCGGCGCATGTAACTGACGATGGCTTCGTCAAAGGTGTCGCCAGCCACCCGCAGTGAATTGGAATAGACGATGCCACCCAGCGACATGATGCCCACTTCCGTGGTACCGCCGCCGATGTCCAGCACCATGGAGCCGGTGGGCTCGGAAATGGGCAGATCGCAGCCGATGGCCACCGCCATGGGTTCTTCGATCAGATGCACCTCACGCGCGCCGGCGCCAAGCGCGGATTCCTTGATGGCACGCCGCTCCACCTGGGTGGATCCGCAGGGCACGCAGATGACAATGCGTGGACTGGGACGGAAATAACGATTCTCCAGCGCCTTGCGAATAAAATACTTGAGCATGACCTCGGTCACGGTGAAATCGGCGATTACGCCGTCTTTCATCGGCCGGATGGCGCGGATGTTGGCTGGCGTGCGGCCCAGCATCGCCTTCGCATCCAGACCCACCGCCAGCACCGATTTGGGGCTGGGCCCGCCGGGCAATTCACGTATGGCCACCACGGAAGGCTCGTCCAGAATAATGCCCTTGTCCTTGACGTAGATGAGTGTGTTCGCCGTACCAAGATCTATGGCCAGATCATTGGAAAATAAACCGAGAAATCGTTTAAACATTGAATTAGGCCAGGCGCCGTCTGGTTATAATTGAAATCATGATTGGCAGGGACAATGGATAGCAGGATACTCCGCAAGGCATGTTGAACCCTGTCGAAAGGCCCGGACAATCCAGGTAAGCTCCGAATCAAGCCCTTGAGGATCCCTCCCCCCGTAAAAGGCGCTAAATGTAACAATGCAGCGGCATCTATTCAACCGTGATCTATTCAACCCAAAATCGCCCTATGCTAGACTGCGCCGCCGGTTCGCAGCGAATGACAGCATCCCATGAAACTCAATAAAAGCGAAGTCGAGAGCATCGCCCATCTGGCGCGCGTGGAAATCAGCGCTGAACAAGCGCGCGCCTACGCCGCCGATCTGTCCAGCATACTGGATCTGGTGGCGCAAATGAACGCGGTGGACACCGACGCCATTGAACCCATGGCCCATCCCCACGAAGCGCCGCTGCGCCTGCGCGATGACGCGGTCACCGAAACCAACCAGCGGGAAAAACTCATGGCCAACGCGCCCGCAGCCGAAAACGGCCTGTTTCTCGTACCGCGGGTGATCGAATAATCATGCATGACAAAACCATCAGCCAACTGGCGACCGCGCTTCGCGATGGCGAGTTTTCCAGCGTCGAACTGACCCGGCATTTTCTCGACCGGATCGGGCAGCATCAGGATTTGAACGCCTTTGTCAGCGTGGATGAAGAAAACGCTTTGGCGGCGGCTGCCGCGGCGGACGAAAAACTGGCGTCCGGCAATGCCGACCCCATGACCGGCATCCCGGTGGCGCAAAAGGACATCTTCTGCACCGAGGGCCTGCGCACCACCTGCGGCTCGAAAATGCTGGAGAATTTCATTCCGCCCTACAACGCCACGGTGATCGAAAAATTCATCGCCGCGGGCGCGGTCACGCTGGGCAAAACCAATATGGACGAATTCGCCATGGGCTCGTCCAACGAGACTTCTTATTTCGGCCCGGTGAAAAACCCGTGGGATCACAAGGCCGTACCCGGCGGTTCTTCCGGCGGCTCGGCGGCAGCGGTAGCAGCCAGACTCGCGCCCATCGCCACCGGCACCGATACCGGCGGCTCCATCCGCCAGCCTGCGGCGCTGTGCGGCATTACCGGCATCAAACCCAGCTATGGCCGGGTATCGCGCTACGGCATGATTGCCTTTGCCTCTTCACTGGATCAGGGCGGCAGCATGGCGCAAACCGCCGAGGACGCCGCCATCATGCTCAATGTCATGGCCGGCTTCGACGAGCGCGACTCCACCTCGTTGGCCATCGACAAACCGGATTTCAGCGCCAGTCTCAACGACGACATCGCCGGTCTGAAAATCGGTCTGCCGAAAGAGTTTTTCGAGGACGGTCTCAACGCCGATGTCGCCAGGGTGGTGGAAAACGCCATCGACGAATACAAAAAGCTGGACGCGGAGCTTGTGGATATCAGCCTGCCCAACAGCAAACTGGCGGTGCCCTGCTATTATGTGCTGGCTCCGGCCGAGGCATCCAGCAACCTGTCGCGCTACGATGGCGTACGCTATGGCTACCGCGCGCCGGAATACGATGATCTGGAAGACATGTACAAGAAAACCCGCGCCCAGGGTTTTGGCGCTGAAGTGAAGCGCCGCATCATGATTGGCACCTATGCGCTGTCATCCGGCTACTACGATGCCTATTACATGAAAGCGCAGAAACTGCGCCGCCTCATTGCCGATGACTTCGACCGCGCTTTTGAACAATGCGATGTCATCATGGGGCCGACAGCGCCATCGACCGCTTTCAACGCCGGCGAGAAAACCGACGACCCGGTGCAGATGTACCTGAACGATATCTACACCATCCCGGTCAACCTGGCCGGACTGCCCGCCATGTCCGTCCCCGCCGGTTTCGGCAACGACGGCCGCCCGGTGGGCCTGCACATCATCGGCCAGTACCTGAATGAATCCAGGCTGCTGAATGTGGCGCACCAGTTTCAGCGGGTCACTGACTGGCACAGCAAAACACCGGAGGGCTACTGATGGCATGGGAAACCGTGATCGGGCTGGAAGTCCACGCCCAGCTGTCCACCCGCAGCAAGCTGTTCTCCGGCGCGGCCACCACCTACGGCGCGGAACCCAATACCCAGGCCTGCGCGGTAGATATGGCATTGCCGGGCGTGTTGCCGGTAATGAACGCCGAAGCCGCGCGCAAGGCGGTGATGTTTGGCCTCGCCATCAACGCCGAGATTGGCGTCAGATCGGTATTCGCGCGCAAGAACTATTTCTATCCGGATCTGCCGCAGGGTTACCAGATTTCCCAGTTCGACCTGCCCGTAGTCGGCAAGGGTGAACTGGCCATCCATGTCGATGGACGGGAAAAAATCATCGGCATCACCCGCGCCCATCTGGAACAGGACGCCGGCAAATCCCTGCACGAAGATTTTCATGGCATGACCGGCATCGACCTCAACCGCTCCGGCACGCCGCTGCTGGAAATCGTCTCCGAACCGGACCTGCGCTCCGCCGCCGAGGCGGTGGCCTATCTGAAAAAACTCCACGCGCTGGTGCAGTACCTCGGA
>JALXFQ010000033.1 GCA_027067235.1 Gammaproteobacteria bacterium | reverse complement strand
CCATCCGGTTACTGGCATATCGCCACCGGCTCGCAACAGCCATCCAACAGCCTTTCTGGTGGCAATGACAGTTTCGCCCTGGGGCTGATGGAAGCCTGCTCCTTGCTGGCGGCAGCGGCGGACGAACTGACCGGTGTACTTCTGGTCTGCTCCGACCCGGCTTTGCCCGACGCATTCCAGCCGTTTGATCACATCAGCAAAGATTTCGGCGTGGCCCTGGTGCTGTCCCGGCGATCCGGGCGCTGGGGCAAAATCGGTCTGGTCCCTGTCGCCGACCGCGAGCCTGAACCCGGCAATGACGAGGACCCCATTGCCCGCCTTGCCGACAGCAACCCGGCCGCACGCAGCCTGGCGCTGCTGCAGGCTGTCGCGCGCCGCCAGCCGATGGATCTGCCCGCCATCGGCTGCCGCTACCAGCCATGCTGAAGCGACAACAGATCACCGCCCTGCTGCCCCATGGCCCGTCCATGTGCCTGCTGGACAGCGTTGACCGGCACGACCATAACGGCATCATCTGCCGCGCCCGCATCGACGATGGCCATCCGCTGCGGCGCCAGGGCGAAATTTCCAGTATTATCAGCCTGGAATACGGCGCCCAGGCTTGCGGGCTGTGGGCGGCATTGCGCCACCATGCAACCGAAAAACCGACGGAGGGTTATGTTTTGGCGGTGAGAAATTTCCAGCTGCACCGGACAACGATGCCCGAAAACGAGACTCTTTTGGTGCGCGCCGAAAAAAAACTGCTGGGCGAGGACAGCGCCGTGTGTCTGTTTTCCGTGTCGGGCGAGACCGGGCCTGTGGCGGAAGGCCAGCTCACCCTGATGATGAAACCGGCATGAAACGCGCCCTGGTTACCGGCGGCAGCGGCGCCATTGGCGCGGCCATCTGCAAGCGGCTCGCCGGCTCGGGCTTTCATGTCATGGTCCACGCCAACCGCCAGACCCAGAAGGCCGAGGCCACCGTTAAAACGATCCTGGCCGAAGGCGGCTCGGCGGAAGCAATCTCTTTCGATGTTACCGATGCCGACGCCGCCGACAGCGCCTTGCAACAGGTGCTGGAAGCCGGCCCGGTGCAGGTGCTGGTGCACAACGCCGGTATCCATGACGATGCGCCGCTGGCGGGCATGTCGCCAGAGCAATGGCGGCGCATCATCGACGTTTCGCTGAACGGCTTTTACAACGTCAGCAAACCGCTGTTGCTGCCCATGATGTCCACGCGCTGGGGGCGGGTGATTGCCATGTCTTCCGTGGCCGGCGTGGTGGGTAATCGCGGCCAGGCCAATTATGCCGCCGCCAAGGCCGGTCTGCATGGCGCCATCAAATCCTTGTCGAAAGAGCTGGCTTCGCGCGGCATCAGCGCCAATGCCGTCGCTCCCGGCATTATCGAATCGGCCATGTCCGCCGGCCACTTCGACGACCGGCTGATCCGGCAACTGGTGCCGGCGCAACGCGCCGGCAACCCGCAGGAGGTCGCCGCTCTGGTCAATTTCCTCTGTTCGGAAGAAGCCGGCTACATTACCGGCCAGGTGATTTCCATCAATGGGGGGATTACTTGATGGGCTTCAGGCTGCAGGCTTTGGGCTTGAGGCTTGAGGGGTGCGAGTCTGATGGGTATTGCGAAAAGCCTGTCGGAGGCCGGATAAGCCTGGCGCATCCGGCAAAAGGCGCGCAAATTCCTGCTGGCGCGGCGACCTGATGCAACATAAGCCCGGCAAGCACATGAATTTCGCTGTCGTCATACCGGCATACAACGAATCCCGCACCATCCGCGACATCGCCAGACGCGCCCTCAAATATTCAACCCATGTGATTATTGTTGATGACGGCTCCACCGACGATACCGCGGAACAGGTACGCGACCTGCCGCTTACGCTGTTGCAAAACCGGCCGAACCAGGGCAAGGCGGCGGCCATGTGGCGCGGCATGAAGGCGGCGCTGGAGAACGGCCAGAAGTGGGTAGTCACTATCGATGCGGACGGTCAGCACCGGCCGGAAGACATACCGTTGTTTCTCCAGGCGGCGGCCACCAACCCGAACACCATCATCATCGGCTCACGCCTGCATGATCGCGAAACCATTCCGGCGAAGCGTTACTGGGCCAACCGTTTCGCCAATTTCTGGATAGCCTGGGCTTCGGGACAGCCGGTCAGCGATTCGCAATCGGGGTTTCGGCTCTATCCTGCCGGGTTTCTGCGCCAGATCGACCTCGACACCAGCAAGGAAAAAGGTTTCGTTTTCGAAAGCGAGATACTGATCGAGGCCGGCTGGCGCGGTTACCGCAACATGTCGGTCAAAATCCCCGCCATTTACGACACGGGCCTGCGCGAAAGCCATTTTCGCTCGGTGAAGGACATTCAGCTCATTACCAACATGGTGGCAGGGCGCCTGTGGAGCCGCAATATGTTTTTGCCCGGCCTGTATCGTGGCGTTATTGCGCCCATGCTGCACAAACACGAGAAGCGCGGGCTGGATGGCGACGCGCTGTTGACCCTGGCGCTGTCGCTGGCCGGCATCTGGCTGACTCGCGGGCTGAGTTTTGTCTGGCAGTTGTTGCGCATTATCTCTACCGCCAGCAGTACGCCCGCCACTGTGTTCGGCGCCTCCGCCATCGTGGTGCCGGGTCATCGTCTGGAAAATGGCGAAATTTCCGGCGATTTCCGGGCGCGGCTGGACCGCGCGGCGGCGCTGTTCTCGCCAGACGCAAGCATCATTGTCACCGGCGCGGCGGCGGACAACGAGGTCAGCGAAGCGCAGGCGGGCAGGGACTATCTGGTCGCGCAGGGCATACCCGCCGATGCCATTCACCTCGAACAACAATCCACCAACACCCTGCTCAACCTGCAACATGCGCGGTCACTTGCGCCAGGTCAAGCGCCGATGACGCTGGTGAGCAATCGCTACCATTTGCAGCGCTTGAAAATTATGGCCGAGGGGATGAAGATACCGGTTCAGCTTTGCGCCGCCGAAGCGCGCTGGACGCCGCGCGCTGTTTGGCCCAAATTGCTGCTGGAAGCCTTTTTTACCCA
>JALXFQ010000032.1:359-3031 GCA_027067235.1 Gammaproteobacteria bacterium | reverse complement strand
GTACTTTATGACGCCTTCGGCTTCCGCCATACTCTGCCCCATGAAACAGAAAACACCGGATATTACCAGAAACGTGCTGATTACCGGCTGCTCCAGCGGCATCGGCTACCACTGCGCCCGCGAATTATCGAAACGGCCGGGCTACCGCGTGTTCGCCAGCGCGCGCAAGCCGGAAGATGTGGAACGCCTGAATGCCGAAGGTCTGGAAGCCGTACAGCTCGATCTGGCTGATGAAAAATCCGTGGATGACGCCTTCGCCGACATCATGCAGCGCAGCGGCAACCGGCTCTATGGCCTGTTCAACAACGGCGCCTACGGCCAGCCGGGCGCGGTGGAAGACCTCAGCCGCGCCGTATTGCGCGAGCAATTCGAAACCAATGTCTTCGGCACCCACCAGCTCACCGCGCTGGCGATCCGCGTCATGCGCCAGCAGGGCGGCTATGGCCGTATCGTGCAGGACAGTTCGGTGCTGGGTTTCGTGGCGCTGGCCATGCGCGGCGCATACAATGCCAGCAAATACGCACTGGAAGGCCTGAGCGACACCCTGCGGCTGGAACTGGCCGACACCGACATCCGCGTGTCACTCATCGAACCCGGCCCCATCGAAAGCCAGTTCCGCCACAACGCCTTTCTCATGTACAAACAGAACATCAACCCGGAAACCAGCGTCCACCGCGACAAATACCTCGCCACCGAAGCGCGTTTGACCAAGGAAGGCCCGGCGGTTCCCTTCACCCTGCCGCCCGACGCCGTGTACAAAAAACTGCTGCACGCGCTGGAAAGCAGAAACCCGAAACCGCGCTATTACGTGACATTTCCGACTTATCTGTTCGGCTACCTCAAGCGCATGCTTTCCACGCGCAAGCTGGACGCCGTGCTGTCGCGAACAGGCTGAAAGACTGAATCTGCGGCAAACAGAGCGGAAAAACGCCGTATTCCGGCGCAATCAGACATGCCGGCAATGCAACGAATCGTTCAGCGCCGTTCGCAATCAGCTCCCTGCAGCAAGCCGTGGGCCTTGCCTTGGCCATACTTCCAGTATGGTCTGAATCAGTGTGGCCAGCGGTATGGCAAAGAACACGCCCCAGACGCCCCATAATCCACCGAAGAAGAGCACCGCGGTGATGATGGCGATGGGGTGAATGTTGACAGCTTCGGCAAACAGCAGCGGCGCCAGCAGATTGCCATCGAAAAACTGGATGACACCGTAAGCCACCAGCACCCAGGCGCTGCGCATGTCCAGACCCCATTGATAATAGGCAATCAAGGCCACCGGCAAGGTGACTGCGGCCGCGCCCACATAGGGGATCAACACCGACAGGCCCACCAGCAGGGACAGCAGCACGGCATAGTTCAGGCCGAGCATGGAAAAGGCTACCCAGCTCACCACCCAGACGAAGGCTATTTCCAGCAGTTTACCGCGCGCATAACTGGAAATCTTCAAATCCATTTCCTGCCAGACCGTCACCGCCAGCGGACGATCTTCCGGCAGAAAGGAGGTCGCCCAGAGAAACAGTTTGTCCTTGTCATAAAGAAAGAAAAAAATCAGCACCGGCACCAGGATCAGGTAGACCATGGCAGTGATCAATCCCACCACGGATGACAACGACGATGACAGCACCAGCTTGCCCACTCCGGCCAGCTGAACCCGCACCTGGGCAATGAGACGATTGATATCTTCCTCGGAAATCAGGCTGGGATAGCGCGCGGGCAGCTCCATCAGCAGGTCCCTTCCCTTGGCGATCATGCGCGGCACCTCCACCAGAAACTGACCGGCCTGGCGTATCAGCAGCGGCGCCAGCCACACCAGAATGGCCACCACCAGCACCACAAATGCGGTGAAAACAATCCACACCGCCACTTTCCGGGGTACATTCCAGCGCGTCAGCCGGATCACTGCGCCATCGAGTATATAGGCCAGCACCATGGCCGCCAGGATTGGCGCCAGCACCTGACCGGCGAGTAACACCACCGCCGCGCCTATGATCAGCAGTGCCGCCAGCAACAGGGCCTGCGGATCGGAAAAAGTGCGGTTGTACCATTGCCGGAAGATTTCGAACATGGGGCGGATTATAGGCTCAGCGGCAACGCCGCGTATAGCGGCCTGACAGGTAGGTCAGAAATACACCCTGAACTCGATGGACGCCGCCGCCGGGTATAACGCGAATTCGTCAAACCTCACCGGATACGCAGCCGCCGACCCGCTGGCAGAGCTGGCGCTGAACGCCAATTCGGCGTTGTCGGTCAGCGACCAGGTAGCGTACAGGGTATACAGGGTTGAGCCATCAGTATGGTTGTAGACCACCAACGCCTGCCCGGTAATCAGCGGCGTAAATTCGTAGCTGGCGGCGATGCTGGAATAGCGGCTGGCGAGATACGGCAGTCTGACCGCGCGGTTCAGGACTGTGGGCAAGGACAGCAGCGCGGTATATTCCCGTCTGTCATCGGCCCCGGCACTGTTACGGAAATGTTCGATTCGCAGGTTGAAGCTGCTGGCCCAGCGGTGTTCGAGGTCGAGGGTCCATGCGGCGTAATCGTCTTCGCCATCTCGCGGGTTGGCGAACAGCGCTTCGGCACGCAGTCCCAGCCAGTCGAACAACTCGGTTTGCAGTCCGCCACCGACCACGTTATCCCGTCGCACCTTGCCGCCCAGCAGCGCCCATTCCAGCAGG
>JALXFQ010000032.1:0-349 GCA_027067235.1 Gammaproteobacteria bacterium | reverse complement strand
CATCAATACCGCTTTCCCAGCCGGTATCGCTGGCGGCATCCGGTCGGTAGCCAGCCACTGCAATCAGGAAAAGCTGTGACAGATCGCCGATACTGACATCAGCGCGGGCGGCGTCAACGCCGGGTTTGTATTCACGGAAGAAACTCTGCGCAGCAAAAGGCGCGAAGAAATCCGTCGGCGAAAAGAAGAATGTCGTCGCCAGATTCACCGGCTGCCTGCCAAGCTTGTATTGCTCGCGCCCTGTATCCCCGCTCAGGAACAGCCGGTCAAAAGTGAGGCGGTGGGAGGCGTCGCTCCAGCCAAGACTGGCGCTACGCTCCGGGGAAAAACTGGACGCTGTGGTAAAGCC
>JALXFQ010000031.1 GCA_027067235.1 Gammaproteobacteria bacterium | reverse complement strand
TTTGCGCTTCCGCACTGGCAGCGGACACAGGCAGACCGGGATTTGACGACAAAGACCAGACCAACAGCAAAGACCGGGCTGTCAGCGGGCGCTGTTCAGCCTGGCCCGAATGGCTTCTTGGGCTTCCTGCAATATGGATTCCTTGTCGATGCTGTCGAGCAACTGGTTGACGACCTGTTTCGGTCCTCCGGCGCCCCAGCTCTTGCCGCGCTGAAAATACTGCCGCGCGGACTGGCCGACGATGTAAGTCGCGTAATAGGCGACAGCGCCCTGAGCGGTTGCCGTGACCAGGGTGGAAATGCCGAAGGTGCTGACCTTGAGTATGGACGAGACCAGATGGGTGGCCCATACCGCCCCCATGACCAGACCCACCTGCCGGAAAATGGTGGCAATCAGCTGGCCACTTTCCCTGCGCGTCAGCGGCAGGCCATACACGCGGGACAAATGCATGACCAGACTGGTGTCCACCGCAATGGCCGCGAGCAGATCGGAGAGCGGAACCGGGTTGACCGCGACCGCGAGGGCTTTCGCTGTACAGTAATTGTGGATCAGCCGACTGGCCACGTCCTCTCTCAGTTCCACAATGCGCTTGCTCACCGTGTCGGAGAGCTTGCCGGCGAAAAGGGTGGCGTTCAGCGCGGCCAGAACCTTGCCTTCGCGTTCCAGTATATCCCACAGCAGCAGGCGTACAGCTTCCACATCGGCTGGCGGCTGGCGCTTTTCTTCCCGCTGTTCACCGGATTCATCAACCATGACATAGGTTTTCGGGGCGGGTCTGGCTGCTGCGGTCACGATGTTGACGCCTGGAACCAGCCCGTCCAGACGTTTTTTTACGGCAGCGATCAGGGTGTTTTGCTGCTCCCCGGTGTAGCGGTCCGATTTGTTCAGCACCACAATGACCGGGCGGTTTTCTTCCACGATGACACGCAGGGCCTGCAGTTCGGTATCGGTCAGGTCGCTGTCGATGACAAACAGCACCAGATCGGAACGCGCCGCCACGTCATGGGCCAGCTGTTCGCGCTTTTCGCCGTCGATCTCGTTGATGCCGGGCGTGTCGATCAGGAACAGGCCGCCGTCACTGACCGAATCCCAGTGCGCCAGACTGGCGCTGCGGGTTTCGCCATGCAGCGGGCTGACGCTGAAGCGCTGTTCGCCAAGCAGGGCATTGAGCAGGGCGGATTTGCCGACGCTGACGCGGCCGAACACGGCAATATGAATATGGCCATGCTCCAGCTTGTCGAGCATGGCCTGCAACTGGTCGAATTCCGCCTGCAGTTCGCGCCGCACGTCTGCCGGTATCCTGTTGTCCCTGAGCAGTTCACTCAAGGCATCGCGGCTGCGATTCAGCGCAGCGTTGTCGCTTGCAGGAGCGGGGGAGGGCGCGGACTGCTCAGTGCTTTCCGGCTTGCCTGATGGCGTAAACGGCAAGCCGTTTTGCACGCGATTCCAGATCTTCGCCAAGTTTTTCTTCATAGAGCTTCAGGGTCGGTTGCGGCGGCAGGTCGCCGC
The DNA here is from genome assembly GCA_027067235.1 of Gammaproteobacteria bacterium. Lineage (GTDB taxonomy): Bacteria > Pseudomonadota > Gammaproteobacteria > QOAV01 > QOAV01 > QOAV01. The sequence continues at coordinate 7,284 of JALXFQ010000031.1, read as the reverse complement.
GCGCGGCCAGTGTATCAGAAACCGCCTTGCCCAGGCTTTCCAGGATCAGGCCATAGGCGATGGCGTGAACCACGCCACCCGCCAGTGTGCCGGCGCCGGGGAAAACCTTGAGTATGTTGCCGGTTACCGCCAGCACCAGCGGTACCGTACGGGTTACGTGCTTGCTGGCCAGTTCGAGAAAACGGTCGATATTGATGGCTTTTACCGGTGCCTGATAGTTTTCCGCCAGAGCGCGCACCATCTTGTAGCTGATTACGCCCTGAATGAGTATGTCCGAACCCGGTGTTACCGCGGCCATGGCGCCCAGCATGGCGCGGCGCGAGTATTTTTCGATGATTTCATCGGCTTTCTGCCTGCGGAACGCCAGCGCCTGCCGGTCCAGCTTGTTCTGCGCCAGCGTAAAGACGGCCGCATCGCGCAGTTCGTTGAGAGTCTGCGGGTCATTGTCCAGCATTTTCTGCAACGCTTTGGCCAGGTCCGCCACGTCCGGCTTGCGCGGCCGGGTCAGGTGTTGCTCGGAACCATCCGCAGCAACCTGGATAACGTCTTCCTCGCCGCCCGTGCTGATCAGGGCGATGGCTACGTTGTCCTGTCGTGGCAGACGTTTGCGCAACTGATCGGATACCAGCTTTTTCTCCGTTTCTTCCAGCTGGTCCGTCTTGTTCAGCGCCAGGATCAACGGTTTTTTCAGATCCAGCAGATTCTGTAACACCTTGTACTGGTCGCGGGTCAGGTCGCCATCCACCAGAAAAATGACCACATGACTGCGCGCGCTTTCCTCCAGAGTCACCGCATCAAGTTCGCCATCAGCTTCATTCAGGCCGGGCAGGTCGCTAATGATAAGGCGGTCGCCGGCCGGGCTGGTCCACTGGTAGCGGGCGATCTCCCGGGTGGAGCCGCCAACCGGGCTGGTCTGTACATCATGCTGCGGCAGCAGTGCTTTGATCAGCGAACTCTTGCCGGTGCTGATGTCGCCGCACAGTGCGATGTGGATTTCCCCGGCCTGCTTGCGCTGGCTCAGGGTCGCCAGTTCTTTCATGGCGCTGTCGGTATCTATGCCCTGGGCCTGCAGTTCGTTGATATAGTCCAGCAGGTCGTCCTCCGAGCGTATCTGTCGCTGCGGCCGCGCCGGCGCCGGCCTGAACAGCTTGACCAGCAGCCACAGCACAACCGCTCCCACCAGCAGCGCCAGCAGTCCGTATGCCAGGCGGATTGGCAGTGGCGCTGCGGACAGATGTTCCCAGACGGAAAACGCCAGATCCGTGGTATAGAGAAAAACCGTGATGACTGAAACAATGGTCAGCACCACTGCCAGTCCCAGCAGCAGTTTGGTCAGGGAAGAACTTTTCATGTACAGAGCCGTGCTTTCAACGGAGTCGAAGAATGGCACAAATCTGGCCATTGCCCAAGAACAGCTTGAGCTGCCACATGCGTCGCCAAGAGGCATGGCGCTGTCCGGCAGCCGGGTTGCCTGCAAGCCGTCAAACAGGCCGGGCGGGTGCTGAACCGGGCCGGAAAAACGCCATATCGGAAAAGATGACAGTCAGAATTTCAATGAGTTATAAAATCTTTCTATACCGACTTATAAGATATATGTTAAGCTGGCGCGGCAATAACGCACATCACAGTCTATTGACCATGGAAAACCAGGACAGGAGGAAAATGATGTTGGATATACGTCGTATCAGCAGCGCGGCGGCAGCACTGACGCTGGGGCTGTTCTCGTTGTTTGCCGGCAGCGCGGCATTTGCCGCCCGGTCTGCGCCGGAGCGCAACCTTACACCGCAGCAACTCGCCGCCATGTCGGTGCCGGAGCTTCAACAGCAGCTGGCGCCCGGTGGCTGGCGCGTAGAACGTGACGCCAGTGGTGATCTTTTGCTGTATCCGGCAACCACAAGCGCCGGGCCGGACCGGGGCCCGACCCTGATCGCCCACTCTGAAGCCGGCGCCGGCAACGCAGTCGATCATTCGCCCGCGCCTGCTGCAGGCATGCATGAAGCCGTTGTCTCCACGCAGGAGCATGACCGGATTGCCAGCTACAGTATCGCCGGGCTCTGCCGGCAGCGGGAAACACTGCTGCAACGCGGTTGGGATGTGAAAACAAACAAGGCAGGAGACCTGTTGTTGTTTCCCAGGGCCTGAGGCCGCCCACAGGCTTGTGCTCCGCCTGCCACAGATCGGCGTCTGGCAGGATGTTGAAAAAGTCCTTCCCTGGACTATCTCAACCACGTAAGTGGAAAACGCGGTTTTCCACTTACTTTATTTTCAATGACTTACAGCTATCAAAAGGGGCGGCACATCCCTGTGCCACGCGCAGGGCGTTGCAAAACCGCGTTTTTCAACGCCCTGCTAGGCTGCGACAGCGCCGGCCTGCGGCGCCGGTCAGCCGGGTTGAACACCTGCCTGAAATCTGTTTCCTGCCCGCAGATATTCTGTGAAATCCTCCCCATCGCGGGTTAGAATACGCGCGGCGCAATGGATGCCGGCAGCCCGGCCGGCAACACCGAATTGCTGAGGTAATCAATGATATTTGGCCGTAACAAAGACAAGGTAAACGGGAAGTCCGCAGCTCCCGCGGAGGCGCCGGCCCGCCAGAAAAAAGTGGAAAAACGCAAAACCTTTCCTTCCCTGACCACCGGCTTGCGTTCCGTGCTGTACCGCGCGCCCCGGTATGAGCCGTCCGGGCAGGATGCCGTGGTCATTGCTGTTTGCAGTCAGAAAGGCGGGGTAGGCAAGACCACCACGTCCACCAGTATCGGCTATGAGCTGGCTGAAACCCATAAGAAGCGTACCCTGATCGTCGACCTGGACCCGCAGGGGCACGTGGAAACCAGTCTGACCACGATCATCCGTCCGGGCCAGCGTTACCGGTCCATGTCGAAGCTGTTGCGCGACCGCCATCCCGACATCAGTTCCGCCCTGGTGTCCACCGATTCCGAATATCTGCACCTGACGCCGGGAGACAAACAGCTGGCCGACGCCAGTATCTGGCTGGATCATCATCGCGTGCGCAAGGAATTCATACTGCGCGACATACTCAAGCCCATTTTGCCCTATTACGACTATATTCTGCTGGATTGTCCGCCTTACATGGGCAACATGATGCTCAATGGTCTGGTGGCGGCGCGCTTTTGTCTCATTCCCAGCGACATGAGCATCCTGAGCCTGGAAGGAGTCAGCGACATGCTCAACGGACTGGAGGTGGTCAAGCGCCGGGTGAATCCCGAACTGGCATTACTGGGTATCTTGCTGACCCGGGTGGACGAGGACAATGTGGATCTGAATCGCCTGATTCGTGGCCGTTTCGAGGATCATGCGCAGGGCTATCTGTTCGATACCCGCATACCCTATGATCACGCGCTGTCGCGAGCGCAATATGCGGGTAATCCGGTGGCTCTCTATGAATCGGGCAGCGCTGGCGCCAAAGCCTACCGGTCCGTGGTGGAGGAACTGGTAAGCCGGGTGCAGGCAGCTCTGAGCAGGCAAGCCGTTGCTGGTGACGCGCGCATATCCTGACCCGGGTCATTCAGTTCAGTGATTTCGGATTCCCGGCTGCGCTCTGACGTACTGCGCCTGTTTCCCGTGGTGGGGCGGCTGTCCGCTGCGCAGCAGGAAGAATTTTTCAGCAGGGTGGGTCGAGCGGATCTGGAGCAGGGTAGCGCCGTTTGCAGCGAGGGTCAGAGCTGTACCCATCTGCCGCTGGTGCTGAGTGGTAGCGTGCGCGTGTTCAAGCTGTCGGAGTCGGGCCGTGAAATCACTCTGTACCGGATTGAAGCAGGGCAGAGCTGCGTGTTGACGGCGTCCTGCATGATTGGCGGTGCGCCGTTCCCGGCCAATGCCGTGATTGATGACAGTGTGACTGCGCTGCTGGTGCCGCTGGGGCAGGTGCAAAGCTGGATGCAGGCCAGTGGCGCGTGGCGGGATTTTATGTTTTCACTGGTGGCGGAACGCCTGGCCGAGGTTATCTCGGTGGTGGAAGAAGTGGCCTTTCGCCGCGTCGACGCAAGAATCGCCGATTATATCCTGCACAAGGCCGACCCGGACGGGCGGCTGGCGCGGACCCATCAGACTATTGCCTTCGATCTGGGCACCTCGCGCGAAGTGGTGACTCGAATCCTGAAAGATCTGGAGTGCCGGGGAATCGTCAGTCTGGCGCGTGGGGAGTTGCAGTTACGGGATCGCAAAGGGCTGGAATCGCTCAACAAATAAAACCTTGCCTGTGTGATAATGTCACATACAGGAGCGAGACAGTGATTTAACCTTGCTGCCTCTACCATGACAGATAGAACACAAGAGGCTCGATATGAAAAAGAATGTTGGCGGTATCGATAGAAACCTGAGAATCGTTGTGGGACTGGCCATTATCGCCTGGGGTGTTTTCGCCCAGAACTGGTGGGGCGCGATTGGCCTGATTCCATTACTGACGGGGTTGATCGGCTGGTGCCCGCCTTACGCCATTCTGGGTTTAAGCACCTGTAAAACCAAATAAATCTTTGCGCGGCAGGCCGCCGGCGGGCGGCCTGCCATTGGCGCTCAGCTTCTGCCACCAAACAGGGAGCCCAGTATGCCGCGCACGATTTGGCGACCGAGGCGCCGCCCCACCTGTGAACCCACCGAGCGGACCACGCTTTTCAACATCGCTTCGCCGATACCCTGACGGTTGGACCCGCGCCCCCGGGAGCGGGCTTTCTGTTCTTTTTCCGCGGCCTTGCGGGCGGCTTCCTCTTCAGCAATACGCTCGGCTTCTGCCTGTTTCGCCTCGGTTTTTTTGAGCAATATCTCGTAGGCGGACTCCCGGTCCACGGTTTCGTCATAACGGCCTTTCAGGGGCGAACGTGAAATCTGTTCCGCGCGTTCTTCGTCGGTGAGCGGGCCAATGCGTGATTCGGGCGGGCGAATAAGCGTTTTTTCCACCGGCGTGGGGCTGCCTTTGGCGTCCAGTACCGACACCAGCCCGACACCGGTGCCGAGCTGGGTGATTTCTTTTTCCACGTCCAGTTTCGGGTTGGGCCGGAAGGTTTCGGCAACAGTCCTGACCGCTTTTTTGTCGCGTGGCGTGAAAGCGCGCAAGGCATGCTGTATGCGCATGCCCATCTGCCCCAGTACATCCTGCGGTATGTCCAGCGGACTCTGCGAGATGAAATAGACACCGACGCCCTTGGAACGGATCAGTCGCACCACCTGTTCGATCTTGTCCAGCAGGGCTTTTGGCGCCTGGTCGAACAACAGATGAGCCTCGTCGAAAAAGAACACCAGTTTCGGCTTGTCCGGGTTGCCCACTTCCGGCAGCTGTTCGAACAGTTCCGACAACAGCCACAGCAGGAATGTGGAGTACAGGCGCGGCGACTGGTTCATGAGCACGGTGGCGTCCAGAATGTTGATAACACCATTGCCGGAAAAGTCGGTTTTCATGATGTCTTCCAGAGCCAGTGCCGGCTCGCCGAAAAAGACATCCGCGCCCTGTTCTTCCAGAATCAGCAGATCACGCTGGATGGCGGCGACGCTGGCGCTGGATATATTGCCGTACTGGCCCTGCAGTTCCTTGCGGTTTTCCGCCATCCAGCTGAGCATGGCGCGCAGGTCTTTCAGATCCAGCAACAGCAGGCCGTTGTCGTCGGCGATGCTGAAACAGGCGTAAAGAACGCCGGTCTGCACATTGTTCAGATCCAGCAGGTTGGACAGCAGCAGCGGGCCGACCTCGGATATGGTGGTACGCACCGGATGACCTTTTTCGCCAAAAATATCCCAGAACACGACCGGATAGGCGCGCGCCTGGTAATCCTTGATGCCTATTTTCTGGATGCGTTCGTCAATTTTGGGGTGCGGATTGGCCGGTCTGGCCAGACCGGACAGGTCGCCCTTGACATCCGCGGCAAACACCGGTACTCCCATTTTCGAGAAGCCCTCGGCCAGAATCTGCAACGATACGGTTTTGCCGGTTCCGGTGGCGCCTGAAATCATGCCGTGGCGATTGCTGGCCTTGCCCAGTTGATAGATTTTCACGCCATCGGCGGCGCCAATAAGCAGCTTCGCTGGTTCAGGTGATTCAGACATGTCTAATCCTTGCAATGAAGACCGGGGCGTAGTGTATAAGACATCAGGCGCCGCGAAAACAAACGGATGGCTCGCTCGGGACAATTTGTTTGTAGCTGAGCGTCGATCGCACCACGGGCTTGCGCAACCGGGTGGTCTGATCCTGACAGTGCAGATACAGCGGGTCGTTGAGCTGGTGCGCGCCCGGATGATCTATGAAGATACTGTGCGGCCGCCGGGTACCGGCTTTGCCCGATGCCAGCAAGGCCGGAAAAAGCGTGTGCGCAGAGGACGAATGGTGGCCACTGAGTGTAGCGGGCATGACATCATCGCCCAGAGACTGGATGCCCATTTGATAGCGTTTGTTGTTGCGGATCCAGCGCACGGTGCCCAGTTGCCAGCCGCTCGAGTCCGGCCACATGAGGCCGATGAGATCGCCGGGCTGAAATCCATGGGGGAGGGCCTTGTTATGGGCGATGCCAGCGCCGCCCTCGGAAACATTGAGTATTTGCCAGCGGCTCAGCCCCGGATAGTCGAGCCCGGCGCTGGCGCTGGCAGCCGAAGAATGTCGCGAAAGCATGCTGTGCAGGCAGGATACGCCGTTGCAGACAAAGATCGAACCGCTGACTTCGCGTCGTGCATATTGCCTTGCCGCTGGTTTGCCCCAGCATGTGGACAAGCTCGTCAGTAAAGCGGCGATATGGGAATCATCCCCATCCAGGGTTTGTAGCAGCGGCGCTCGCTGGCCTTTTCTCAAAGAGCGTTGCAACTGGCGCAAGGCGGTCAGTGCCGGTCGGGCGTCAAAAAACCGCATGGCGTCGCTGGCCGTGGCAGTAAAATCTGACCAGATACGGGTCGGTCCGGAAGATGATTTCAGCGCCAGCATGAAAATATCTTGCCTGCCGGTGGCGGAAGCTGCATCCAGCCACGCCAGTTTGGGGTGGTTGACAGGCCAGCGCCGGAGCAGCTCAAGGGTATCCGCCAGTTGTAGCGGATGCAGGCCGGCGGGCAGTGTCAGGTGGAGCAGCAAGGCCGTCTGAAATTCCTGACGCAGCAGCGCCAGCAGATTGGTGCATGCGGCAGTTTCCGTTGCCGCCAGTCCCGTGATTCGGTAGATGCTGTATATGTCCCGCCACAGCCCGGGCGAAGCGTCGGCGTAGCTGTGATAGCGGTAAAAAAGATTGTTGACCAGCGACTTCATGGCCCTGACGGCAGCTATCAGGCGGATTTGCCGGGTTTTGCCGCCACCCT
>JALXFQ010000030.1 GCA_027067235.1 Gammaproteobacteria bacterium | reverse complement strand
CTGGGCTTGTTGATTACGCGCGGCTCCGCACTGGAAACCATCGCCCGCGCCAGTCATTTCGTATTTGACAAAACCGGGACGCTGACCGAAGGCCGTCCCGAGCTGGAAGCCACCCGGCTGTTGTCTGATCTTGATGAGGACGACGTGTTGCGTATCGCCGCGGCGCTGGAGAAGCAGTCGGAACATCCGCTGGCGAAATCGCTGCGCCGCGCTGCTGGCGATGCGTCCTTGCCCCCGGTGCGGGAGGTAAAGGCAGAAGCGGGCGGCGGCGTCCAGGCGCTGGTGGATGGTCAGAGCTACGCCATTGGCAACCGGCGCTGGGCCTTGCAGGCACTGGGCCAGCCTGTTCCCGGTGATGACGTGGATAACGATGGCGTCTGGCTGGTGGACGAGCAGGGAGCAGTGGCGCTTTTCACTTTTCGCGACCAACTACGTCCCGGTGCGCAGCGGCTGGTGGCGGAATTGCAGGCCATGGGCAAACAGGTGTGGCTGCTGACCGGCGACCAGCGCGCAAGCGCGGAAGAGATAGCGCAAAAACTGGGTGTTGATCACGTGCAATGGGCGCTGACGCCCGCGGACAAGCTGGATCGCGTGAAAAACCTGCAGTCGCAAGGTGCGCTGGTGGCGATGGTCGGCGACGGCGTCAACGATGCGCCGGTGCTGGCGGGGGCGGATGTGTCCATCGCCATGGGCGGCGGCACGCAACTGGCCGTGGCCACGGCGGACATGGTGCTGCTGGGCGAAGATCTGGACAAACTGCGCACGGGCATCGTCACCGCCTGGCGCAGCATGAAAATCATTCGTCAGAACCTGTTGTGGGCGCTGGGTTATAATGTGCTGGCGCTGCCGCTGGCGGCCATGGGCTATATTCAGCCCTGGCTGGCCGCTGTCGGCATGTCCGCCAGCTCGCTGATTGTAGTGTTGAACGCCCTGCGCCTGACGCGCTGACTCCGAGGAGAAAGGCCCATGGAAGTGATTTTTCTGCTGATCCCGCTGGCTCTGATACTGCTGGCCGTCATCATCGGCCTGTATCTGTGGAGCATCAAAAGCGGTCAGTTCGATGATCTGGAAGGCCCTGCCCACGAGATACTCATGGACGATGACGAGCCCATGGAAAAGCGCGAGGATTACTCCCGTCGCAGCTGACCCGCGCTTGAAATTGCGCCGGTGGACCTCATTTTGTGTGAGGCCAACAAGACAAGGAGGAATGTATCATGTCTGATATACTGACTCTCAAGCCCGGCGAGTATGGCAAACTGGGCATCATTCATTGCGGCGTCATTGGTGATTTTACCGTTGCCTGCGCCGGCGATCTTCAACCGATGACAGCGGATGGAGACGAGTACGAATTCACCCGTGCCGGTGTCAAGGCCGTGCGCAAGGGGGATGAAGTGACTTTTTCCCGTCTGGCTGCCTGATGGCAGAAAGGCCCGCCCGCGCGGTGGGCTTGTTCAGGGACACACAGGAAAGAATGGTACGCTGCCTTTTGCCCCGGTTGCCGGCAGCGTGTCCGCGGCTCATCAAGCATCAAGAGGTATGGCATGGTCTGGCGCCGTTGCGACGAATGTGGTCAACGCTATCCTGCGCAGCGGTCGCAATGCGCCTGGTGCGGCGCGGCCATGCCTGGCAAAGAGCAAAGTGACAGCGAGCTATCGAAGCGGCGATTCAAATATTTTGTCGCGGGGGTGATCGTTTTTGCCATCGTGATGACATTGTTGCTGTCACGGGTGCGCGGCGTTTGGTAACGTCATGATCCCTTGTTTCAGAAGAACATAATCATGAAAAAATGCCCCATTCTTGTTGTTTTACTGCTGCTTGCCATCCTTGGCATGGCGTGGAAATTCATTATTCAGGGTAGCACCACGGTGGCCAGCGACGGTCGCGCTGCCATCCAGCTCACTCCGGCGGAGAAAGATCTGGTGCTGAGCGAAATGCGCGCCTTTCTCGCCAGCGTTCAGCAAATCACTGAAGGCGTTTCAAGGAAGGACATGAAACAGGTAGTCGCCGCCGCCAGAAAAGTCGGCCGCGCCGCCCAGCAGGAAGTCCCTGGGTCATTGATGGGAAAACTGCCCCTTGGCTTCAAAAAGCTGGGTTTCGACACCCACACCCGCTTCGACAACCTGGCGCGCGATGCGGAAGAACTGGAAGACCCCGGGCATGCGCTGGAGCAGCTGAATGCGTTGATGCGCAACTGCGTTGCCTGCCACGGGAGTTACCGGTTGCAAGCAGCGGGACATTAAGCCTGATCCGGCATATTGTCCTCGATAAACTGCTGGAAATCCTCTGCCCGCACGATCTGCGTACCGTCGCAGTTGAACTGCAGACGCACCACGGATTGCACCACGGAAATGATGGCATTGCGCAAATAGTACTCCGGCATGGCGCGCATGGAGCTGAGGGCGGACATGATGGTAAGAATTTCTTCTTTTTTCATGGGTTCCCAGGAGTCGTGGCGCTTGCGCACGATGCTTTGCCAGTGTTTCGGCAGTTTGCGGTACAGCTCGCTGGAGTAAAGCTGGTCATACATTGCCCGCATGGCGTCGATTTTTTCTGCGTATGTTATCAGCGGGAAATGACGCTCGACATAATCGCTCTCCACCAGCTTTTCGGCGGCGTGGATCTCTTCGCGCAACGGGTCGAATAGCGAGCGCGTGCGCACCTCGGCGTTGTTGAAACCGATGAATAACTGGTAAATGCCGCGACTGAGCAGCAAATCTTTCAGCACCGGTTCCAGTTTGTCGTAAATCTTGTCCAGCGGGCTGTCGTATCGCTCGCGCACGATGGCGGTTTCGCGCATGGAAGGATCACCCTTGATACCCACCTGCACCATATCGGTATGAATGCCGGTGGCACTGACGATGGCTTCCTGCAGCACCAGTTCTTCCAGTTGATTCTCTGTTTTGTCAGTCATGTTCAAGCGTCTGTTTCCTTTGCGGTTTGCGGATTTTGCTCTGACTCCGGTCTGGTCAGATCGTTCTCCTCCTGCTGCAATTTCCACATTTGCGCGTAAATTTTGTTGGCGGCAAGCAGTTTTTGATGAGA
>JALXFQ010000029.1 GCA_027067235.1 Gammaproteobacteria bacterium | reverse complement strand
AGGTGCACGCCCGGACCCTCGCGATCTACCGAATGGCCAGCGATAACAGCCAGCGCGCCAAAGACGAATTGCACCACGGCATTCTTTGCCGGCAGCTCCGGGCGCCCTTCATTGCGCAGTTGCAGCAGTATGTGGGTAATGCCCACCTGTCTCAGCGCCGGAGTAAAGCGGCTGAACACCAGACCGATGAACAGGCCGCCGCCCACCGGCAGGGCGAACCGCGCCCACAGGGGCAGCGCTTCGTAATTGCCGATGCGGCCGCCGGGCAGAAACAGCGACTGACCGTATTCAATGACCCAGCGAAACAGCAATACAGCGCCAGCCGCGAGCGCACCGGTGAGGGCGGCGGACAGGGTCAGGGTCAGTAATCGGGACTCGGTCAGCTTCAACGGCGGATCAGAACCAGGAGTGGGTGGAATCAGAGCGCTATTCTAGCAGACAGGAAGCGTAACTGTTGCTTCTGTTGACCTGATGGCTCAGGTTAGAAAAGCTTGGTAAATGGTTGTATGATCGGACAACTCAATTCTTCAGTGCAACCCATGACTGCCTACGATTCGTCCGCCATCGAGGTGTTGACCGGTCTCGATCCGGTGCGCCGCCGACCGGGCATGTACACCCAGACCGAACGCCCCAACCACCTGATTCAGGAAGTGGTGGACAACAGCGTGGACGAGGCCATTGCCGGTTATTGTTCCGAAATCACGGTCATCCTTCACGAAAGTGGTTCCATCTCCGTCTCCGACAATGGCCGCGGCATGCCGGTGGATATTCACCCGGAGGAAGGCGTTCCCGGGGTCGAGGTCATTCTCACGCGCCTGCATGCCGGCGGCAAGTTTTCCGGCAAGAACTACCGTTTTTCCGGCGGCTTGCACGGCGTTGGCGTGTCGGTGGTCAATGCGCTGTCGAAGTCGCTGGTGGTGGACGTGCGGCGCGATGGCAAGGAACAGCGCATGGCCTTTGCCGATGGCGTCAAGGTGTCCGATCTGGAAGTGACCGGAACCGTGGGCAAGAAGAACACCGGCACCACAGTGATATTCATTCCCGACGAGCAGTTTTTCGATACGGTGAAAATCAGCGTGCCGCGGCTCAAGCATGTGTTGCGCGCCAAGGCGGTGCTGTGCCCGGGTCTGCACATCAAGCTGATCAACGAAATGAATCCGGAAGATAACGCTGAGTGGCATTACGAAGATGGCCTCACCGACTATCTGCTTACCGAACTGGAAGGTCAGGAACTGATCCCGGAAAAACCGTATTTGTGCCACTACAAGGGCGGTGGCGAAGAAGTGGACGCAGCGGTATGCTGGGTTCCGGAAATCTCCGACCAGATCAACGAAAGCTACGTCAACCTGATTCCCACCTCGCTCGGTGGCACCCATGTGAATGGCCTGCGCAGCGGCCTCACCGAGGCGGTGCGCGAGTTCTGTGAATTCCGCAAGCTGTTGCCGCGCGGGGTGAAAATCGCCCCCGATGATGTCTGGCTGAAATGCAGCTACATACTGTCGGTACACATGAAGGAGCCGCAGTTTTCCGGCCAGACCAAGGAGCGGCTGTCGTCGCGCGATATCGCCGGCGTGGTCAGCAATTCGGTAAAAGACTCGTTCAGCCTGTGGCTCAACGAGCATACCGCCGATGCCGAACGCATCGCCAACCTCGCCATCGACAACGCCCAGGCGCGCCTGAAAGCGGGCAAGAAAGTGGTGCGGAAAAAGGTTACCTCGGGCCCGGCGCTGCCGGGGAAACTGGCCGATTGCACCTTGCAGGATCTGGGTCAGACCGAGCTGTTTCTGGTGGAAGGCGATTCCGCCGGCGGCTCCGCCAAGCAGGCGCGCGACCGCGCCTACCAGGCCATCATGCCGTTGCGCGGCAAGATACTCAACACCTGGGAAGTGGAATCCACCCAGGTGCTGGCGTCACAGGAAGTGCACGATATTGCCGTCGCTGTTGGCGTCGATCCCGGTTCCGACAATCTGGACAATCTGCGCTACGGCAAGATCTGCATACTGGCCGACGCCGATTCCGACGGCGCGCATATCGCCACCCTGATCTGCGCCCTGTTTTTACGCCATTTCAGGCCGCTGGTGGAAGAAGGCCGGGTGTACGTGGCCATGCCGCCGCTGTTCCGCATTGATGTGGGTAAACAGGTTTTTTACGCCCTCGACGATGGCGAGCGTGAGTCCGTGCTGGAGCGCATCGCTGCGGAGAAACTGCGTGGCAAGGTCAATGTGCAGCGTTTCAAGGGGCTGGGCGAAATGAACCCGAAACAACTGCGCGAAACCACCATGAACCCGGATACGCGGCGGCTGGTGCAGCTGGTGGTGGACGGGCAGGATGATTCGGACCGGGTCATGGACATGCTGCTGGCAAAAAAACGCGCCGCCGACCGCAAGCAGTGGCTGACCGAGAACGGTGACAGGGCAACAATATGAGCGACGAAACCATGCATCAGGACCCCAATATCGAGCGCATGCCGCTGGCGGTGTTTACCGAGAAGGCTTATCTGGACTATTCCATGTACGTCATTCTGGATCGCGCCCTGCCGCACATTGCCGACGGCATGAAGCCGGTACAGCGGCGCATTGTCTACGCCATGAGCGAGCTGAATCTGAGCGCCAACGCCAAGTTCAAGAAATCGGCGCGCACCGTGGGTGACGTTATCGGCAAGTTTCATCCGCATGGTGATTCGGCCTGCTACGAGGCCATGGTGCTGATGTCGCAGCCGTTCAATTTCCGCTATCCGCTGATCGACGGGCAGGGCAACTGGGGTTCCCAGGATGACCCGAAATCCTTCGCCGCCATGCGCTATACCGAATCGCGTCTGACCCGCTTCGCCGAAATACTGCTGTCGGAACTGGACCAGGGCACGGTGGACTGGATACCGAATTTCGACGGCACCATGGACGAGCCGGCCCTGTTCCCGGCGCGCCTGCCGCATATATTGCTGAATGGCGTATCCGGCATCGCGGTGGGGCTGGCGACCGATATTCCACCGCATAATGTGCGCGAAGTGGCCGCTGCAGCGGTGCGTCTGCTGGAAAATGAAAAAACCACTGTGAAACAGCTGTTGCGCCACATCAAGGGGCCGGACTATCCGGTGGATGCCGAAATTATCAGCCCGCGCGAAGACCTGGTGAAAATGTATGAAACCGGCATGGGTTCGGTGCGTATGCGCGCTCGCTGGGACCGGGAGGACGGCGACATCGTGATCGACGCGCTGCCTTATCAGGCTTCCGGCTCAAAGATTCTGGAGCAGATTGCCGCCCAGATGCGCGCCAAGAAACTGCCCATGGTGGAGGATCTGCGCGACGAATCCGACCATGAAAACCCCATTCGGCTGGTGGTGTCGCCGCGTTCCAGTCGCGTGGACGTGAATGCGCTGATGAATCATCTGTTCGCTACCACCGACCTGGAGCGCAGTTATCGCGTCAACATGAACATGATCGGTCTGGACGGTCGGCCCGGCCTGTTCAATCTGAAGGAAATACTGGCCGAATGGCTGACATTCCGCATTGACACCGTGCGCAAGCGTCTGGAGTTCCGCTACGATCAGGTCACCGACCGGTTGCACATACTGGAAGGCCTGCTCATCGCCTATCTGAACATCGACGAGCTGATCCATATCATACGCACCGAGGACGAGCCCAAGCCGGTGATGATGGAACGCTTTGGCATCACCGGCGTTCAGGCCGAGGCGATTCTGAATATCCGCCTGCGCAACCTGGCAAAACTGGAAGAATTCAAGATTCGCGGCGAGCAGGAAGAACTGGAGAAGGAACGTCAGCGGCTGGAATTGCTGCTGGATTCCGAGCATGAACTGAAAATGCTGGTGCGCGACGAGATACTGGCGGATGCGGAAACCTACGGCGATGCGCGGCGCTCGCCCATCGTCGAGCGCGAAGCGGCCAGAGCCATGGACGAATCAGCGCTGACGCCATCGGATCCGGTGACTATCGTGTTGTCGGAAAAGGGCTGGGCGCGTGCGGCGAAAGGGCATGATGTCGACGCAGCGGGGCTGAACTATCGTGCTGGTGACAAATTCCTGCATGCCGCCCGCGGTCGCAGCAACCAGAGCGTGACTTTTCTCGATTCCAGCGGCCGCGCCTATTCGCTGCCGGCACACAAATTACCCTCCGCCCGGGGTCAGGGCGAACCCATGAGTTCCCAGTTCAAGATGCCGGAAGGCGCGCATTTCGTCGGCGTCATCGCAGGTAAACCGGATCAGCACTGGTTACTGGCCAGCGACGCCGGATATGGTTTTGTGGTGCAGCATGAGCAGCTGCAAAGCCGGGGGAAATCGGGCAAGGCAGCGGTCAATGTACCGGCCGGCGCGCGTGCGCTGGCGCCGATGCCAGTGCATGACCCGCAGAATGACAAAGTCGTGGTGGCGACCCAACAGGGCCGGCTGCTGGTTTTTCCGGTCAGTGAATTACCGCAACTGGCCAAGGGCAAGGGCGTGAAGCTCATCAACGTGAAAGCGGCCGATTTCAAGTCAGGTGATGATCGCGTGGTGGCGCTAACGGTCGTCGGCGAAAACGACACGGTGAAAATTCATGCCGGCAAGCGCTATCTGAACATGAAATCCAGGGACATGGCCGCATATGCGGGAGAACGCGCCCAGCGTGGACGCGTTCTGCCGCGGGGGTTCCAGCAGATTACCGGGCTAGAAGTCGTCAGCGATTGACCATTTTCCAGCTGCCGTCCGGCTGGCGACAGGCCGTGCCATAGCCTTGCTCGGCTCTGCCGCCGATTTTCACTTCGGTCTGGTACTCGCGGCAATAGCGACCATCGCTGGTCTCGAAAGTGCGGGTGGGCGTAAATACCACATCATGGTTCTTGTCAGGATTGTGCCACACTGCCGGCGTATTGGTCTGGTTGTATTCGAGTGCGCGCTGGGCGTGCATTTCGTCTACCTTGTCCAGTGAGCGTCCTATGTTGGCGCCGGCCATGGCGCCTGCAATAACGCCGATCACGGTGGCGAGATCCTTGCCCTTGCCGCCGCCAATCTGGTTGCCGACCACGCCGCCCACCACGGCGCCCATGACAGAGCCTGATTCCTCGCGTGTCACCTGCCCGGCGCATCCGCCCAGCATGGCGACGGCTGTCGTCAAAGCGATAGTTTTGGATATCTTGTTCACGTTTTCTCCTTTTGCCGCGTTATTGAAACATCTCCCAGATGGGGACAAGCTTGTCTTCCTTCAACAGTTTCGATACCGTGAAAACACATATGTTCCCGAAAAAAACACAGAGCAAAGGAATCACGATCGAGCTGAACGGGCCATTATACCAGCGTGTGCCAACCCGTGACGAGGATGGCGCAGTATTGAGCGACTGCATGCTGCTGATTCCGGGCCTGCGCGACCTGCCCAGGCATCTGGCGCTGGAAAAAGTGGCGTTGATGCAGGCTGTGCTGATCCAGTTTGGCGACGTGGTTTTTGCCGATCTGAACCTGCGCCTGAATCTGCTGTGGGTATCGTTCCGCCCCAAACGCGGGATCATTCTGGATATCGCCTCGGCCATGCATGCGGCCATCCCCGAGTCGGTGCTGGTGGGACAGCCGCCGCATGAGTAGGTTGTGAGGCTTGAGGCTAAAGCTCCGAATCTCAAACACCAAGTCTCAAGCCCCTAGCCTCAAGCCTCACCTCTAAACTTCCGTATCGCCACCGTATTGAGAATACGCGTACAAATCTTGCCATCCTCGCGAAAGTAGGCCATTTCAAATTCGGGATCGGCGCGGTGGTTGGTTTCCAGTTCGGCGCGTATCTGCTGTTTTTGCGCCGGGTCAAAATCAAAATGCAACACCAGATCGGAATTGCCGGGGCGGATGAAGTCCAGCGTCAGGGATTTGGTGACCATGCGGTATCCCGAAAAGTTTCTGCCACAGGCAAACGCCGGGACCGGGTCGGCCAGGCTGGCCTGATAGCCGCCGAACATGTTGCCGCCGTAGTTACGCGACAGCCAGTTCAGCGGCAGCTTGATGCGCACCCGGTTCCAGCGCTCATCCATTTCCAGCACCCTGATGCGCATGAACCAGAACGGCGGGTACAGTTCGAAACGCCGTCTGGCGGAGAGGAAGGACAGCTTGCCGAGCAGGCTCAGAGCACTGGATTTCATGCTGATTCCTGCACGGCGCGTTCCAGAAAGTCCATGCGGTCAACGCCCCAGAACAACTGGGGTTTTCCCTTGCCGCGCAGTACAAAGGCGGGCGCGCCGAATGCGCCGGCATTGAGAGCCCGCTCGGTCTTCTTTTCCAGCGCCGGGCTGGTTTTTTCTCCCGCGAGATCCAGCCACTGGCGCGGCAATTTGTGCAAGCTGAAAATCTGTTCCAGCCAGTCGTTCTGCCTGACGCTCACCTGTCCCGACCAGAGAGTGTTGAACACGGCCTGAGAGAACTCGGCGCGATCGGAAGGCTCCAGCGCCGAGGCGATGTTCAACGCCGGACGCGCGTCAAAGGCACCCGGTTTGATCATCTTCATGGGGACTTGCAGATAGTCCGCCCAGCGCTTCAGGTCGCGCAGCAGGTAGATGGCTTTTTTCGGTATGGTTGCCGGCGGCGTGTTGCCCGAGCGCTTGATCAGTGAAGGCAGGTTGACCGGTATCCAGCTGACTTCTACGCCATTGCGTGACGCCAGTGCGGGTACCTGCGTTGCCGCCAGATAGCTGTAGGGGCTGATGAAGTCGTAATAGAAATCAATACTTGGCACGTAACGAGTTTAACACGCTCTGGTCAACTAACCGTCAGGACGCATCATTTTCCGGGTTGTCCGGCAGGATGCCGGCGCGCTGGGCGCGTTTCTGCAGGCCTTCAAATGATTTCAGCAGAACTTCCAGTTCTTCCGGCGATGGGTCGGTGGAAATAGCGCAATCCATCATCAGCAGACGCGACTCTTCTTTCAGCATGTCACTGGCTTCCGGGCTGCCGGAAACGATATGAGACAGTTCTTTGGCTGCTTGTGAAAGTGTAGCGATGTCCATGAAATACCCGCGGAAAACCGGAAATGACTGCGTGCAAATTCTACGCAGGTGAAGTGCCTGCTGCAATGTTAAAAATCAAGCCGGAACACAAAACCGGCTCAGCTCTTTTTGGCCTGATCCGCCGAATTGCCGATATAGCTGGATGGGGTCAGGTTTTTCAAGGTGCGTGCCGCCTGCTCTGGCAGGTCCAGGGAGTCAACAAACTCAAGCAGGACCTGCCGGTTGATGCCGTCCTTGCCGCGGGTCAGCGCCTTGAGTTTTTCATACGGTTTTTCAATGCCATGCACGCGCATGATGGTCTGGATGGCTTCGGCCAGCACCTCCCAGTTGGCGTCGAGATCCTCGGCCAGGCGCGCCTCGTTGACTTCCAGTTTGCCGATGCCGCGCAGGCTGGAGCTGTAGGCCAGCAGCGAGTAACCGAACGCCACGCCGACATTGCGCAGCACCGTGGAGTCGGTGAGATCGCGCTGCCAGCGGCTCACCGGCAGCTTGGCGGCAAGATGGCCGAACAGGGCGTTGGCGATACCCAGATTGCCTTCCGAGTTTTCAAAGTCGATGGGGTTGACCTTGTGTGGCATGGTGGAGGAGCCCACTTCGCCCTTGATGGTTTTCTGTTTGAAATAACCCAGCGAAATATAACCCCAGACGTCGCGGTCGAAATCCAGCAGTATGGTGTTGAAGCGCGCCATGGCGTCAAAGATTTCCGCCATGTAATCGTGCGGCTCGATCTGGATGGTGTAGGGGTTCCAGCTCAGGCCCAGACTTTCCACAAAGTTTTTGGCGATGCTTTCCCAGTCGAGATTCGGGTAAGCCGACAGATGGGCGTTGTAGTTGCCCACGGCACCGTTGATTTTGCCCAGGATGCGGGTGCTGGCGATCTGGTCGCGCTGGCGCTGCAGGCGATAAACCACATTGGCCATTTCCTTGCCCACGGTGGTGGGGCTGGCGGGCTGGCCGTGGGTGCGCGACAGCATGGGAATGCCGGCATAGCGGTGCGCCAGATCGCGAATGGCCTCAATGACCATGTCCATGGCGGGCAATACGGCGATTTGCCGCGCTTCGCTCAACATCAGGCCATGAGACAGATTGTTGATGTCTTCGGAGGTACAGGCGAAATGCACGAATTCGCTGATGGCCTGCAGCTCGGCGCTGGACTCGATTTTCTCCTTGATGAAATATTCCACCGCCTTGACATCGTGGTTGGTTACCGCCTCGATGTCCTTGATGCGCCGGGCGTCGGTTTCGGAAAAATCGTCTTCGATCTGTTGCAGCAGCGCTGCAGCATCTGCGCTCAGCGGCGGCACTTCCGCTATGCCTTCCTGTTGCGACAGCATTTTCAGCCAGCGCAGCTCGACAATGACGCGGTGTTTGATCAGGCCGTATTCGCTGAAAATTTCACGCAGGGGCGCGACTTTTGCGGCGTAACGGCCGTCCAGCGGACACAGGGCCTTGAGAGCGGAGAGTTCAGACATGGAGCGTTTCCTTATTCCAGAGATTTCAGGGGCGTATCAATGACGCCGCCGCCAAGGCAGACATCGTCCTGATAGAAGACGACAGACTGGCCCGGCGTGACCGCGCGTTGCGGGGAATCGAATACTACCTTAACCTGCCCTTCCTCCGCAGCCAAAATCTCGCAGACCTGATCCCCCTGCCGGTAGCGTGTCCTGGCAGAACAGCGCAGCGGCAGGGCGGGCGGCTTGCCGGCCACCCAGTGCAGCTCGCTGGCCACCAGCGCGCCGCTCAGCAGATCCGGGTGGTCATGGCCCTGCACCACGCGCAGAAGATTGTTTTCGGCGTCCTTCGCCGCCACGAACCAGGGCTCGCCTGACCCGCCGATGCCCAGT